>NZ_JADQBD010000012.1:0-65830 GCF_017808115.1 Chryseobacterium sp. RR2-3-20
TTCATCTACAAGCTAAATCGAAGATATTTTGGAGATAGCCTCTTTGAAAGGCTTATTATTGCTAACATTACAGGGTTATGATTAAAAACGGATAATCAATTTTTTGTTCTATTAAATTAATATCAGGCTTTCTGTTTACTGTTATTGAAATTTCAGTTTCTATCATTACTTTGATTTAGCGATTTGTAATTGTTGACAAATTTCAAATTTAATCAATTAGAAATTGTTTGATAGCTTACAAAAAAAACAAAAGACAAAATTAACCAAGCGACGTTCTTTTGCTTCTTTTCTTTGGTCGCTGTGTGGAAAGAAAAGAAGTCATTACAAAACAAATAATGGGATACTGAATATCCCACACAATAATATCGTAACCTATTTTGATAAAATGTAAAATGGGGAAAGTGCAGAGCGGTTGCATTTTGACAAAGGGGTTACACCTATTCAATGCAAAAAGACTGTTCCGACCATCGGAAGGATCTGTCTTTTTGCCGCCCGACTTTTCGGGTCAGGCGGTTTGTTAATTTTTCGGGTTATTTAACCCTACTTTTAAAGCTAATAATTTCTCGTGTATATCTGCCCAATATGCCTGTCTTTCCTTATCGCTTTCAACGGGTGGGTTATGCTGATATTCTTTGTACCACCCAGTTTGCCAAATACCTTTTTTGAGGTCAGTAACTTCAATCCAATTTCCGTTTTTATCTCTGATTTTCATTGTGCTGAATTTTTCTGATTAAGCAATTAACTTGATTAATGAAAACTCTTCCGTCCAAAATTCTTCGCTCGTATGCTTTCCGTATGCTGTATAGTAGCCTGTACCGTTTGCCCGCAATACAAGCCTGAAACAATCCAGTCGGTTTTCAGGAACGGTAAACGTTTCCTGCTCTTGCTCGTCAAGCTCCACGAATACCCATTCCTTACCGTTTAGCATTTCTTCAATGTTCGGGTTATCGTCTTCGCCTGTACTGTAAAAATCTACTGCCGTATCATAGTAGTTCATTGAGCAGAAATAAGAATTGCCCTCTAACGGCTTAACCAGTGCAAGCCGTTTTTCCTGTTCTTTTTTCCATTCTTCGGATAGGTGGATAATTGCAAACCCGCAATTATCCCATTCGCTGTTAGTATTGGCTTTAACCAAAATATGTGCTGTCGCTTTATCTGATAGTTTCATCGTTCTAAATTTTAATGGTGTTTAATTGATTTTCGCTTTTACGCTCTAACAAAGTGTCGAGTATTTCCCATTCGCTGTCGTACTCCTTGCCCTCAAAATGGTACGTGTCTGTGTCCTCGTCTAATTCATAGCTGCAAAAGTCCTGACTATCTAAGCAGGTGTTTGTTAGTATGCCGTCTTCAAATATTGCCTGACCATATACTAAGCATCCTAATTCCTCATAGTCCTGTGTGAAATTCACTTTGAAATGTTCGGCTATCTGCTTAACGGCATCCGTATTTGGCGACCATTTTGTTTCATACTGGAATACACCCGCACTTTCATTGTCCTGACTGATATTGTAGAAATAATCTCCGTGCGTGTCCTGTACGAAATGGGGTAAATGCCCGCAGTTGTCTTTCTGTTCCTGTTCAGCCATTGATTTGAATAGCTGTGTTATCTGCTCTATTGCTTCGGCTGTTCCCTCAAAAACAACCCAGTTGTTGCACCAATTAGCCATAATTATTTATCGTTTAAGGTTATCTGTAAAAATTTGTCGTTCCCGAAAAGCAGGTGTATCGCCTGTTTTAATTGCGGGTCGCATTGTGCATCCTCTGTATATTCAATCAGGCAGTGGATAGCGAAAATTGAATTGTGTCCGTCAAAAAAATGGTCTGTAAACCAGTTCGGGCGTTTCCAAAGTGGTTCATTCTTGTCTATGCCTTTTTGTGCATTCTGCACAAGCCTGTACCAAAATTCAGCGGTAAAAAATCCCTTTTGATACCAACCCTCACGAAAGGCGGTTTCATTTTGCAGGAAGTAGTCGCATTGCGTTTTTATAGCGTTTTGCAGGTTCTCCAGTTCTGCGGGAAACAATTTGCACAACAAGCCCGCTTTATCGAGGTTGTCCATTTTATCTAATGCTTTCATATCTTTTGTTTTTAGTAGGCGACCACCTTTGCAGGCAGTCGCCTTTGATGATTAATTGAAGTTGAAAATCTCTGCTCCTGAATAGGCAAAGTCTGTACACAGTTCAAAGGCTTTTTGTGTCTTTAGCTGTGCTGTACCGCCCATTACAATAGATTGTAGTTTGGCTTCGCTATCCCTATAATTGCGTACATTCTGAAAGTAGCCTGTAACGGCATTATAAGCCCCGAACAATGTGCCTTTGGTAGTTTCCATTTGTTGAGTGTCGCTTATCATAGCGTACTGAAAGGCATCATCTACGGTGTTTCTGAACACGGTGGAAACCTCATCTTCCGCACCTTTTTTCAGCAGGTCAAGCGTTTCTTTGTTCGGGCATAGTGCCAACTGGATTAACTTTCTTACTTCACGGTCTGTTACTCGTACTTTTGTCCACTGGTTAAAAATGCCCTCTAATTGGTTGCTCAAAGTATTGGCAAGTCCCATAATCTTATGGGCGTTCTCGATACGTTGTTTTGCTCCTGACGTATGTTTGATACGCACTACATTGGTCATACTCCGCAATGAAGCGTTAAGGGTGTTTTGGCATACGATACGGATAGGGGTAAATGCTGCGGTAATACTTCCGCTACCGTCGTGGCTTGTGGTTAAAAAAATGTACTTTTCTGTTACGTCGTCGCCGTTACCTACTCGGATATAGTCGGGCAGCTTGGCAGTGATAAAAATGCGTTCCCCGTTGCCCAATGCTCCTGCGGTTTCGTACAATATTCCCTCGCCTCCGCCTACAATAGCATCAAAGAAATTGAACGCCTCACGGTTTTGTACGATATGGTAGTCTTTGCCTACTACGCCTAACGGTCTATTAGTGTCTGTGCGGAGTGTTGCGAAACTGTTAGGTACTAAAATGTCATTAGCTTCAATTAGTTCTCCGCTGTCGCCTATGTTCATCGTTCTGCCCTGTGTAAACAGTGGGGATTTGATAACCTCGTAATCTAAACCTGCGTGTACGATTGCTTCCTCGCTTGTTGGGTACTGCTCTACGATTTGCCCCAAACCGTGCCACGCTTTTTGCTGAACGCTGAAGAATGAATGACGTCCTGTTTGCTCGTTGAAATTGATGTTGTGTGCCATAATGCTAAATTTTTGATGTTTGAAAAAATGTTATTTGCTTACTCGCTTTTCTCGTTTCCCGTTTCCCGTTGTGGTTTGCTCCGCTTCGCTTCGCATAAATTTTTCCAAAAGAAAAACCGGAAAAAAGAAAGCAGATAATCCAAGCGGGCAATAGCGTAAAACCGAAAGGAAACGGAATAAGTCCCAGAGGGTGGCAAGGCAACACACAGCAACTCGGCGAAGCCAACATTTTGCCTTGCCATTATGCCGTAGTCTTTTGGTTGGGAGTGTGGGGTGGCTGCCCGCTATAACTTAGCTGCCTTTTTACCGGTTGATTGTGGAAATTTTCTATTCTAAATTTTTATGGCATTAATGACCAGGCTATGATAGCCTGTAATAGAGATTTGAAAAACGGAATAGCAAGGGGGCGTTAGATATGGGTTTCGTTTTTCAATTTTCTATTTAGCAAGTAGGTAATAAGCTCTTTTACAGCGTTGGACTGGGTAGAGGAAAGTAAATGTGCTTTACCTACCTAAAAAGTATGGGCATAAAAAAGCAGAACCGTTAAGTTCTGCTCATTGTGATTAAATAAAAGCTGATTAGATTGCCATCATAAATGCTTCTTCCATTGCCTTAAATTTCGGTGTAACCAAATCCATATCCTTACTGATTTTTTGGCTTGTAATTTTAGCGTAAATCTGTGTGGTGGAAATGTTTTTATGTCCCATCATTTTGCTAAGGCTTTCAAGCGGTACGCCCTCCGTCAAAAACATTGTTCCGAAAGTATGTCTTGCCGTGTGAAAGGTTACTTTTTGTTCTGTAATGATTTCTGCCTTTTCAACCAGTTTACCTATGTGTGTATTGCAGGTTGCATTGGTCGGAACCGGAAAGATAAATTCATTCCTTGTCGTACCCTGATACTTCTCAATGATACGCTTAGGGATTTCCATTAACCGAACATTAGAAGCAATATCTGATTTCTTTCTCCTGCTGATAATCCACTGATGACCGTCAAAGAATGATTGAATATTGTTCCTTGTCAGTTTCTTAATATCCGCATAAGCAAGTCCAGTAAAGCAACTGAAAATAAACAGGTCTTTTACCAGTTCATACCGTGGGTGCGATGGTACGCACATTATCAGCTTTTCTACATCTTCTTTAAGGATATAACCCCGGTCGGTTTCTTCCATATTGATTTCATAATCCTGAAACGGATTATCACGTATCAAGCCCTTTTTAATAGCCAGTTCCACAACGGCTAATAAAGGCATCGTGTACACCCAAACCGTATTATGCGAAGACTGTAAATCGTACCGGAGGTAAAAATCAAACTCCCGGATAAAATCGGCAGTCAATTCCCGGAAAGCCATATCATCACGATGATAGCGTTCTTCGATAAACGTGGTAAGATGATTGTAAACTGTGATATACTTGTTGTAGGTGCTTTGTGAGCGTTCTTCCTTTTCGACCAGTTTTTTAAAATCCTCATTTTGGTCGTTGAAGACTTTAAGTATTGCATCATCCATTACACCAACACCTAAAAAAGATAGCTTTACTTTTTGGGCGGTCGCAAAGCCCTCGTGCTTCAGCATATCTTCATAAATCTTGTCGATACGCCCACGTATGTTATCCAGTTTTTTATTAATGCTTAGTGCCTGCGCACTTTTTCCCTGAACTCTTCCGTGTTTCAAATCCCAATTATTGGGGTCAATTTCTAACTTTGTTCCGAAAGTCTTAGGGGTTCCGTCAATGGTAATACGTGCCATAATCGGGGCATTACCGTTCTTTTTCAGTTCGTTCTTTTTCAAATAGAAAAGCAGTTTGAACGTCGATTTTTTTGTCTGCTCCATAACTCAAATGTTTAATGTTTAAAATTAAATTACATTGAGTTACAAGGGAATGTAGAAAAGGGCGCAAAAGACTGAAATATAATCAGTTAAGCCATATCATTACCTTTGTCAATCGGTAACGAATTAGTAACCTAACCTTGTCAATTTAAGCCCCAAACCTATCAGACACCGACTTCCGAACTAAGACTACTCTTTTTATAAAGCCTTGTATAGCAAAGGTTTTAACCGTTTTGCTTATTTTTGCTTTTTACTAATCTTTTTTTGTAAAAATAGAAAAATAATATCATTCTACAAATGTAGAACATTGAAATTATAAAAAAACAACTCCTTTTATAAAGAGCTGTTTTTAAATATTTTGAATTGAATTATCTATAATTAACCTTCAATAAAAAACTTTACATTTTCTACCGGTCTGCCAATCATTGCCACAGAACCTTTAATAAGAATAGGTCTTTGGATAAGAGAAGGATTTTCTGCCAAAATTTCTAACCATTCGTCTTCAGAAAATTCTTTACCTGCATATTTTTCAAGATAAAGCTTTTCATTTTTACGAATCATATTTTCTACTGGCTGATTGAGTTTTTTGAGAATTGTTTTAAGCTCCAGAACGGTTAAAGGATCTTTCACAATATCAATAATTTCGAACTGAACACCATTTTCATCCAAATATTCTAAAACAGCATTGGATTTGGAACAGTTACTGTTGTGTAAGACCTTTATCATAATATACAAGATTTAAAATAATCCGTTGAGTTCCGCATCTATTTTCTCGAGAATAAAACCAAAATCTTCAGGTTTTTCTACAAAATCCAGATCATCTACTTCAATAATCAGAAGTTTGCCTTCGGTGTAATTAGAAATCCATTTCTCGTATTTTTGGTTGAGTTTAGATAAATATTCTATACTGATAGAAGCTTCATATTCTCTTCCTCTTTTATAGATTTTTTTTACAAGATTAGGAACATCAGACTTAAGATAAATAAGCAAATCGGGTGCCGAAACAAAAGTTTTCATTAAATCGAAAAGCGAAGCATAATTGCTGAAATCTCTGTCTGAAAGAAGCTTCATATCATTAAGATTTTCTGCAAAAATATGAGCATCTTCATAAATTGTACGATCCTGAATAATGTTTTTTCCGCTCTCGCGAATTTCTTTTACCTGACGGAATCTGCTTCCTAGGAAATAAATCTGTAAAGCAAAACTCCACTTATTCATATCTGCATAAAAATCTTCCAGATAAGGATTATGATCTACGTCTTCGAACTGTGCATCCCAACCGTAATGTTTCGAAAGCATGGTAGTAAGTGTGGTTTTTCCGGCTCCAATGTTACCTGTAACAGCAATGTGCATTTTTTGTATGAAGTTTTTTCTAATTAAATACCCAAAGATTCTACTCTGGAAATTTCATCTATTATTTTTATAATATCTCCTTTTTCAGATTTTTCTTTTTCCAGCCTTTCTATCTCTTTCTGTAATTCTATTTTTTCCTTTTCCAGTTGTTCAAGAGTTTTTTCCGGCTTCAATTTCCGAAGATTTTCCAGAGTGTAAAGATAGAGTTTGTTGCCTTTTACTTCAAAATAAGCCAAAGAGTTTTTATCCACAATCTGCGTTGCAGGATCCTCAAATAATTTCGAGAGTTCTTTATCCTGAACATAGGTAAAAACAGCGGTATTGGTAATCACCATAATATTTTCGTTTTCTCTGCGAAATCTTTTTGCGTTGACAACAGGAGCTTCAAATAGTTTTTCGAACTTTAAATTGAAAACACGAAATGCATCCTTAGATAAAATATAAACCTTACTTTCATAAACAAGTAAATCTATGAGATCATCTACATTTACAGTGTAAGGAAAAGAATTGATGGTGGTATCGTTTCTGAAATTATACTGCAGCATTCTCTTTGTACTTTCATCGAGTACCCAAACCTGCTGAAGATCTTCTGCATAGGCATGTTTCACAAAACCGAATTTCTGTTTAAAATCTAATTTCTGAATTTCGTTAAGATTCTGGTCTACAAATTTCATTTCCTGAGCATTTTCAGAAAAAAGTGCAACGCTGAGAGGATTCTGTACTCCCTGAACTTTGAAAGGAACGGTAAACATCATTTTACCCAACTGTTTCCCAAGAGAATCGTATTTGGTAAAACTAAAATCTTTGTTTTTGTACAAATAGATGCTTCCGTAATCATCGGCAAACATGTCTCTTGCTTCGCTGAGTTTCAAGCTGTCGAAAGGCAAAACTTTCTGAGCCGAAACGGAACAGAAAAAAAGAATAAGCAAAAATGATAATATTCTCAAATCTTCTTTAATAAGATAGCGTCCCGAAAAGGAACGCTACCAATTTACATTTTTTATTTATTGTAATAAAATTCTGAAGGTTTTTTAACTACTTTAAAGCAACTTCATAAATTTTAGACCAATTCTTACCGGTAACCAGCATATTATCTCCTTTAAAGGCAATACCGTTCAGTACATGTTCAGAATCTACATCTGTGAAAGGATCTGCCAATTTAGAGAAATCGAATTTACCTACAACTTCTCCGTTTGCAGGATTTATTTTCAATATAATTGGTTTATGCCAAACGTTTGCATAAATAAATCCTTTGTAATATTCTAACTCGTTTAGCTGATCGTAAACACTTGTATTTCCCGCTACCGAAATGTATCTTACCAATTTAGATGGATTATTAACATCCAGAAAATAAAGATTTTTGGAACCATCTGAAGCAATAAGGTTTTTGCCGTCAAACGTTAAACCCCAACCTTCTCCTAAAACACTTGGATAATCGAATTCTGACAATAATTTCAAAGTTTTCTTATCATAAACAAATCCTTTTTTGTTTTTCCATGTAAGCTGATAGACTTTGTCTCCCGCAATAGTACTTCCTTCCGAAAAAACATCTTCAGGCTGTTTGGTACTTAAAACCGGAGTTGTATTTCCCAACTGATAGGTAAGAATTTGTGAAGAACCATTTTGCCCGTCGCTTTCATAAATTATATTTCCATCAATCTGAAAACCCTGTACGAAATTTTTAGGATCGTGTGGATATTCTGCAACAACTTCATAATTAAGCGTAGTTTCCGGAGATTTGCTGTAGACATTGATGGTTGCATCCTGATATAATGTTTCCCCACCTTTTGTTTTCACATTAAACGTAACCGCATTATCACCTAATGTAAAATACTTGGGATCAATTACAAGATTGTTCGTTTCTTTTTCTCCAAAACTTATGGTAATACTTTCTGCATTATCTATAACTTCTTGCGGCAAAGTAAGTTTATCGCCAAAATGATATCCTTTCTGCTCCATTCCTGTATTATAATCTGCAAGAGAAGTGAGGATTTTTTCGTCATTTTTACAAGAAACAATCAGTAATAATGCTGCAAAACCTGCTATTAATTTATTTTTCATTGTTTTTATCGAAATTTTTTTCAAAAATAACAAAATTTATTCCTCTCTGCTAATTTCTTGTACAGATTCGCCAAACTGAAGGATATATCCGTTGTTATCGTAAATGGCAAATTCTCTCATTCCCCAATCGAAAACTTCGAGTTCATAACAAATTTTTGCAGTAGACTTCAAAAAATCCCAAAAAGACTGAATATTTTCAATATTAAAATAAAAAGATCCGGAAAAACCTATTTCGGTTTTCTTTTCATGAGAATTGGGCAAAGAAATCATGATTTGAATTTCATCTTTCTCTAAAACAGCCCAATTCCATTCTGAGTTTTGGTTTTTTACAGAAAACTTCAAAACATGAGTATAAAACTGAATCGTTTCTTCAAATTTTTCAGTCCATAATACCGGAGTTAAAGAATTTACTTTCATTCTCAGTTCATTAATGGGTAAATCCTGTAATTTTAGCTTCATCAAAATCGAGCTGCATTTCTATACCCCGTAAGACTTGATCATCAAATATTTTTTCGCGTTTCATTCTATGAAGTTCGTTTCTCTGTGCCTGAATTACCTGACGAAGAACGTCTTTACTCTCGTGAAGAGAGGAAGAAAAATTTTCCGTAGAAGCCATGCATTGCGTTTTATCTGCCATCATCATCATTTCATTTTCAAGTTTACGTTTTTGATGACGAACCAAGCTGTTGGTTTCTATTAACTGAGTATAATCGTTCTCTAATGTATGTAAAGCCGTTTCTTTAAGCTTTCTCCAAAGTATAACTTCTTGTTTTTCCTCCGGAATATCGCTTTCTACATCTTTAATTTTTAAAAGTTTTAAAATAGGGGAAAGCATTAAGCCTTGTCCCACCAAAGTAATAAGAATGATAACAAAAGTGACAAAAAGGATAATATTTCTATGTGGAAATGCCTCCCCATTCGGTAAAAAAGCCGGAATTGAAAGTGCTGCAGCCAAAGAAACTACCCCTCTCATTGCCGCAAAGCTAATGATAAAAGGTTCCCGCCAATCTGGTTTTGGAAACTTCAGCCTATAATCTTTCGAACACAGCCAAGGCAGATAAGCCACTGCATAACTGTACAAAATTCTGGTAAAAACTATTGCTCCTCCGATAACAACACTATAGATGATACCTTCAGAAATCGTATAATCTTTCATTCCTGCTACAACCACCGGTAATTCTAGTCCGATAAGGATAAAAATAATGGTATTCATTAGAAAAATAAGAACATTCCAGACATTTCCTGCCTGAATTCTCGTGGTATGACTCATGTAACAATGAGAATTATATGACATTAACAACCCACCTGCAACAACCGATAAAACACCGGAAAAATGGAAATGTTCTGCACCTACATACATTATATACGGTACAATGAGAGTAATAACTGTATCTATATTAGAATTAGAAGGAATGTATCTTAGAAAAAATCCAAAAACAAAACCGCAAGCAATACCAACTGCTACTCCACCAACTGCCATCATAAAGAAGTCTTTAGCAGCATCAGCAAAGATAAACTGTCCAGAAATAACTGCCGCCAAAGCAAATTTAAAAACAATTAAACTCGAAGCATCATTAATTAAACTTTCTCCTTCTAACACACTGGTAATTTTTTTTGGAATTTTCATGTGCTTCAGTACAGAAGTTGCTGCTACAGCATCTGGCGGAGAATTTACTCCTCCTAAAAGAAATCCCATCGCCACAGTAAGTCCCGGTATAATTGATGATGACAGATAAGCTACGACGATGGAGGTAAGAAAAACCAATCCAAATGCCATAGAAAAAATCTGCTTTTTCCATTTCCGAAAATCCTGCCAAGAAGTAAACCATGCCGCTTCAAATAAAATGGGAGGAAGAAAAATAAGAAAAACCAAATCTGGCTCTATTTCGATATGTGGCATACCGGGAACTAAACTTATTAAAAGCCCTGCAATAACCAAAAATATAGGATATGCAACTTTAAGCTTTTGCCCGATCATTACCAAAATCATCACCGCCAACAATACTACAATGGATAAAATGACATAATTGTGAATCATTCGTTTTTTATGTATTAAGTTAAAAAAATAATTAAGAATTTATTATAAAGCTCTGCTTATAAAGACCGAATAAAAGTATTATTTACTTTAATTTTTTGTGAAAGGTATATTATTATAAAAACCAATCTGTATTTGCCCACGGTTTTTATTTTCCTGAATTTGATTCATATAACCTGCTTCAATACGCATATTTTTATTAATCACAAAACCAACTGCTCCATAAACGCGGTTTCTATCGAAAACAGGGCTGTTGAAATGCAGGAAAATTTCATTATATGCCGAAGCATACCATGTTTTAGGCAGCATTTCTTTATTGTTAATGGGAATATTAATCCCAAGCAAATAACGGAATCTCATTCTGAAATCATCCTGTAAAAAACGTTCTTCTAAACGATAACGATGCTGAAGAAAAACTCTTCCGAATTTTTGTTTTGTAATATATTGCTGAAATAGTCTATGCTCAATATTTTCGGATTTTTCTCCATTGATGTAGGGTTTACTCAAAACAAAACCATATCCTACTAAGACATTATTATTATTCTCAGTAAGATCGTATCCAATCCCAGTACGTATTAATAATTGTTCTAAATCTGTTCCTGCATTGAAATTTCTGTACTGAATTTCATTATGAAAATTAAATCTGTCACTAATTTTATTATTTCCGAAATACATATACCAAGCTCCCCATTCGTTTTTCTGTGAAAAAACTGAAATACTCAAAAAACATAATACTACAACAATTACTCTGCAATAAGCCTTCATATTTAATAATTTAAAATAACTATCATTTATTACAAAATTAATAATAATTATCTATCAATCAAAATATAAATTTCAGACTTTACTTAACTAAAAAAACCGGCAATAACCGGTTTATAATTTTAAGGATGTTGTTGCATTTTTTCAGGATCATCATAATTAACCATCCATTGGATTCCAAATTTGTCTGTAAACATTCCAAAATAAGCTCCCCAAAAAGTATCTTGCAAAGGCATGGTTACAATTCCTTCATCCGAAAGACCTTCAAAAAGTCTGTTTGCTTCCTCCTTAGATTCTGTATTAATAGAAATCGCATAGTTATTTCCTTCTTTAAAAGGATAATCTCCCATAATATCGCTTCCCATCAACATGGTTTCTTTAGAAATCGGTAAACAAACATGCATAATTCTGTTTTTATCCTCTTCCGGTAATTCTTTACCGTCAGATGCAGGCATATCGCCGAAAGTTCCCATGTATGGAATTTCTCCGCCAAAAACTGACTGATAAAATGCAAAAGCCTGTCTGCAGTTTCCATTGAAAGTAATATATACATTTACTGTTGCCATAGTTTATTACTGTTTAAATGTTTTTAGATTAAAATTTACAATATTTCTATCTGTGCTGGTCTATAAGAATCATATTTCCGTCGGGATCTTTAAGATAAATATGTTCCGGACCAAAAGAGTTTTCGTCTGCTTCTTTTTGCAATTCTACTTTATTATTTTTCAAATGTTTTTGAATTTCTCTTACATCATCAAAAATTTCCAAGTTTTGCGCATTTTCATCCCAACCCGGATTGAAAGTGAGCATATTCCCATCAAACATTGCCTGAAAAAGCCCGATAAGTGTGGTTCCGTTCTTCATGATAAGATAGTTTTGCTCTACGCTTCCACCCATTTCTTTAAAGCCGAGTATTTCATAAAACTCTTTAGATTTCAAGAGGTCTTTTACACTTAAACTAATAGAAAATGCACCTAATTTCATATTCTTACTGATTTTTAAGTTTAGTTTTAAGATTTAAATCTCCATCATAACTCTTCCAGTTTCCCACTAAATCAATAGTCTGATTTTCGATTGTTTCGGATGCATTATTCCAGCGAAACGCAAAGGTGAATTTTCCGGAGAAAATACCAGAATGTTTTCCTTTATTTTCTTCCGCCAATTCGTAATTCCCGAACACCAATCCTCTTTTTCTACCGTCTTTATATTGGGTAATGGTAAACTTACCTTCAAATTTTGTATAATTTAAATCTACCAAAGAGTATCCGGAAACAAAATATTCCTGATCGTTTTTCTTACTCTGTTCCGAAATAGTAATTTTCAACTTAATCGGCTGGTTTTTGTTGCCAATTGTACCTATGTAAGGATTAGAATTATTCTGCCAAACATTGGAAATGTTCGGCATTTGGGAAAACAGTAACTGAGCTGTGAACAGTAATAAAAGAAATATTTTCCTCTTCATGAAATTACGGTAAAATTACACTCCAAATTGACTTAAGTGATGATTGAGATGTTTCGCAAGCATATTATTCCATTCTTTTGACGATAATCTGCCGAAAGAGAAAGATTCTTTATCTTCAAATGCTGTAGCTCCCAATTGTTGGGTTTTTTGGATATATCCAATCAGTCTTTTCTTTTCATCATCAAAATTCTTTCTTTCTTTAATTATAAATTGGGGAGCGGTCGGAGAATCTTTCGTATAAGATTTTTCGCTTACAACCTTAGATTTCACAAAAGTTTTCAGGATAAATTTAGCAACTGCACCCGGCTTTTTATGTTTTTCGGGTTCATAGATCATTTCGTAGGATACACAACAATGTGCCAACATCTGGTCGACAGTCATTCTCCCCCACAACCCATGAGTATCTTCAATTAAATTATTGATTCTGTTGATATAATTCTGTGCATCTTTTGCATCGAATACATTTTCCATGATAATTTACTCTTTTATAACAAATATATCAGTTTTTTTTCTTGTGTGAAATATCAGAATGATTTCAGTTTGAGAAAAAATATTTCTTATGATTAAGACACAAAAATAGGAGCTGAATTTCTCCCGCTCCTATTATAATATTCAAAAAGAATGTTTAAAAATTATTTTTTAATTGCTTTTACAGTTTGCTTAGTACCGTCATTCATATGAAGAACAACCAAATACATTCCAGAATGCAATTCGCTTAACTGAAGATTAGCTGTTGGTTTTTCAAAAGATTTCACCAATCTTCCAGCAACATCCATCACAGAAATAGATTTCACATTTTTAATGTCTGAAATATTCAATACATCAGTAAACGGGTTTGGATATACTTTAATATCGTTTTTAGTCTTAACAACTTCTGATGTTGATAAACTCGCATCATAAGCAGAAACTTTGAAAGTTCCGCTGTTAGTAGCACTGTAATTCCAAACTCCAATTAAGAGTGTTTCTCCAGGAGTAATAGAATTAGCAGATGTTAAACTAAGTTTAGAAAACGATCCATCGTCTGAGCTATCGTCATCACAACCAATTTCAACAAGAGATCCACACGATCCTGAATATACTCCAAGAACCGTATCGGTAACTGAAGATCCTGCATCTGAATTTGTTTCTATAGTAATACTACCACTTGCCGGTACAACAACTTTATACCATGTATCTGCATATCTTATGGTTTGACAAGTTGTTGTTGCAGTAGCATCACTCGTAAGAGTAGCACCAACAGTGGTTCCTACAACAGAATTCTGAGCAAAATTAGCTCCAGGAGTTAAAATAGTTGCATTTGAACAATTATCATTTACAGGAGGTGTTTTAAATGTACCTGTTATCCAATTACTATTAGATGTAGTTGTACAGTTAGTTCTTATCCAATAATAATAGGTTGTATTTGCTACTACAGATGGTAAATTAACAGATGTTGCAGATGTAACTGTTCCTGCTGTTGGAGCTGTATTCACTGTTGAAACATAGTACTCATAACCAACTCCTGGTACAGGAGATACTGATGACCAGTTTAAAGTAGCTGTATTGTATGTTAAATTTGTAATTGAGGAAGATGATGGCTCCGAACATGCCGGCTTAAGATCAATATTAATATCATCTAAATATATCTGATTCATATCTTCGTCCGAATATGCCTGAAAGCCAAAATAATAAACCCCTGTTGTAGCTGGAGTAAAATCTACAAAATCATTGGTAATAACACCGCCAATTACACTAGGATAATCTCTAAGCAGATTAGTCATTCCGGCAGCATTATTTGTATTTCCGTAAGCTACTTTCATTTTTTCGTTATATTGATAGCCAGTGGCATTAGAAAACTTATATTTTATTCTGTAATTAACACCAGCGGTTAAATTGATTCCCTGTGTAAAAAACCAAGTATCTGCTGGTTCATTAGAATTATATGAATAATTTAGAGCATTACCATTGAAACCAGCTGGTACAGTAGAAGATTGAGATATATCTTGCGTTTTCCAAATATTTCCTAATCCATAATTTACCGCAGTAGTACAACTTGGTAATGATGGAGCAGTAACACCATCAAAATTTTGAACATAAGGAATAGTAGTTGAAACACAAGGAGTATTAAAGGTAAGAGCTCCTATCCAATAACCCTTATCTGAAGTAGAACATACAGATCTAACCCATACATAATAAGTACTATTAGCAACCAAATTAGGCAAATTTGCAGATGTGGTATTAGATGTTACTGAATTGGTTGCATTTAATACAATTGTACTTGTAGGAAATGCTGATGAAGTACTATAATAAACTTCATATCCATTCGCAGGAACTGTTGAAGGTGCAGTCCACGATAATAGTGCATTAGATGAAGAAATATTTGATGCCGCAATTCCTGATGGTTGCAAACATGTTGGGGGAGCAGATTGTGAAATTGCTACATTATCGAAATAATAAAATGAATCTCCTGAATTACCAGAAATTACATTAAACCTCACATAAAAAGTTGCTGAATTTGGAGGTATAAATGTAAATGTCTTTGCAGCACATGATGCACTTTCTGTGTGATTATTTTCATCGATTGTATAAACAGCTGTCCAAGGCCCTGATAAACTCGATGCAAATTCTACAGATATACTTCCAATTAGGTTAGATGCTGTTGGACTACCAGGACCTGACCATGAATAATCTAACACCTTATAATCAAAAGACATTGTTATTTGCCCCTGATTATTTCCTGTCATCTGAGGGGAAGTTAACTGCCCAGCGTTCCCATAATATCTTTCTCCTCTAATAGTTCCACCAGATGAACCACAAATTTCAGAAGGATCTGTAACATCTTCAAAAATATCTCCACTCCAATCCTGAGAAGAGGTCCAGCCATTAAGACCAGAAGCTGTCCAGTCTTGTGTGTATGACACCTGAGCCATCATAAATACTCCAAAAAGCATTTGACTTAATAATAAAATTTTCTTCATATAAACTTTTTTTTTGAATTATTTAATAAAATTATAAAATAACAATGAAGTCAACAATAAAAAACATTAAAAATATTTTTTTATCAACAAAATATTAAAATCACAAACATATCTACATTTTACAATAAAAAAAAGGTGGCCTTCTCAGACCACCTTCACTATAATAACTTTAAAAATTATTTTTTAATTGCTTTTACAGTTTGCTTAGTACCGTCATTCATGTGAAGAACAACTAAATACATTCCAGCACTCAATTCGCTTAACTGAAGATTAGCTGTTGGTTTTTCGAAAGATTTTACCAATCTTCCAGCAACATCCATCACAGAAATAGATTTCACATTTTTAATGTCTGAAATATTCAACACATCAGTAAATGGGTTTGGATATACTTTGATGTTATTTTTAACAGGAGACGAAACATCATTTGTATTTAATACACTTGCTAAATCATACCTAACATCGTCGATTAAAACACTATAAGCCGGTGTACCTGCGTTTCTTAAGGCTAATGTTGTAACACCCGCTGGTACTCCAGTAATTGCCAAATAATAATCATCTACTGTTGTAGTACTTGTTGTTGTGTAAGTACCCAAAATTACAAAAGAAGAAGCAACTGTAGGATCCGTCATGTATCCAACATCAATTTTTCCTCCAAGAGTATAATTAGCTCTTCCTTTAAATTTAATAGCATAATTACCTGTACTTAATGTAGAAATACTTGGCAACTTTACAATAACAGGCTCTGTTGCACTATTTGCGTACACATATAAATTATTAGGAGCACTCATAATAGTACTTGCCTGAACATAAGCATTTGATGATGTACCAGTTACTAGTTTACTCCAGCAATTTGGTAAAATACTTCCACTTGTTGAAGTAGTATCAAAATTTTCATTGATGTTTGCCACTTCTGCACATAATGTCATAAATGAAGAGGACTGAGACCAAGAACTCTTATCAGTAGTACTACATACAGAACGCACCCAAACATAATATGTTGTTGCAGATAATAAATTTGGTATCTGAGCCGTCAGACTTGAGGACGCTACAGAGTTTGTTGAATTAAGGATAGTTGTAGAAGTCGGAGCTGTATTAGAAGTACTATAATATATTTCATATCCGTTAGCAGGAGCAGAAACCGAGGCAACCCAAGATACACTAGCTGAATTAGCTGTAATATTTGAAGAAGTTAAGCTCGAGGGAACATCACAGCTAGGGATAGTTTCAACTACGAAATTATCAATGTAAAAATTATAATCTTCACTGTCATCAACTGTCCCATCACTTCCATAAAATGCAAATACTGTATTTGCATTTGTATAACTTGTTAAATTAAGGTTATAAGTTGACGTTGTATTACCTGCAGAATTAGCAGCGTTCCATGTTTTTAAAACAGTCCATGTATTACCTCCATCTTGAGAAACAACAAATTGTACCACATCATCACTTCCCATTGCAGAAACAGCAGTTCCTGAATACGTAGTTGCTCCATAATCGAACTTCACTCTATATCCTCCAGCCGAAAGATTTATTGATGGCATCTTAAGCCAACCAGCTCTATTAGTGCTATACAAATTCATTCTCATAGATCCATTTCCAGTATTTGCAGACGGTGAATTCAACCAATTGTTCTGAGTCCAATAAGCAGTTGTTCCTGTAGGAGCAGTACCTGTAGGAGATCCTCCTGAAACTTGAGAAGTACATGCTCCTGCACTTGTTGCAAAGTCATTAGAATAAGATGGAACTAATGAAGGTGATGGAGATACACTTATTGGCGAAGAATTTGTAGTAATTCCTGAACAAGTCACTCCACAATAATAAGAATCTGATGAAGTAACTGTAATATTATTCAAAGTTGAAGAAGTAGCTCCTGCAATAGCTCCTGAATTATTATACCACTGATATGTTACTCCATAACCAGGAACAACATTTTGCAAACTAAAATTTGTTACATAAGCACCAGGACAACTTGGTATTGTAGATGAAATTGTGTTTCCTGGAGCAGGAGTACCAGTACAAGCCGGAGCAGTATAAGTTATACGTGTCTGATATCTCCTTGTTTGCGTTGTATATGTTGCATTACTAGTTGCAATAGCAGAAGAATTACTTGTACCCAATGCTTGAACAGAATTTGTAGAATCATATTTCCATTGAAAAGCCCCTCCAGTATATGGACTGACCATTGAAGTTCCAGGAACCCAATCAATATACACTTCAATTGCACCTCCAGTATAAGTAAAATTATTTCCTGTATTATTATCAAAATTTACCCAACCTTCTGTAGATGGAAAATTATTGGTACTATTAATTGTAGCAGTATAGAAAAGAGTTGCTCCGGTAGTCATTGTAGTCCATGATGTTCCAGATGCTAAAGCTGTTGCAGAACTATTTTTTAAATAAACATTTATAGTCCAAGAATTAGTACCTGAAACATTAAAGGCAGAAGTCTTGTAATAAGCTATTGAATTTACAGGATAATTATTTTGAATCCCAGAAGAATTCAAATCAGCAGCAGTCAATAATTGAACCGATTTTGAATAATGGTAAGAACTTGTGCTGCTAGATCTATAAATAGGATCACCATTTGTACCAGAAGAATTATTTGCGCCAGCTCCAATTGTAGAGGAGACTTGTTGTGCAGTTATTCCTATCGAAAGAAATACTAAACACCAATTTAAAATTTTTTTCATTTCAGTTAAATTAAAATTAGGTTGCTAATTTAATAAAAATTAACATTCCAATTTAAACAAATTATCATTTTTTTTAAAAATATACTAGAACAAACTCTAAAGCATTAAAAATTTACTAAACATTTGTTTAATTCTATTATAAACAATCATATTCTATTTATTAACAATTAAATTAATTTCAAATAAAATCGCAGTTCAAAATAATCTGAACTGCGATTTAATCTTTAATATTTTAGAGATACATTAATTCAAATAAAACTCATACTTGTTTAAAAGCTGAATCTCCTTTATAAGATCTCCATTAAGATCAACAGACTGCTTCATAGATTGCAACTCTATTTGAGAGTCATCATCATTGTTTTTAATAAAAAACTTAATTTTCTGTGAACCTTGATTTCTTTCCAGAACAGTACGGAAAAAGTTTAAATCTTCGGGACGGAAATCCATTACATCCATTACTAAAGAAATACTTTTGGCATATTTTTCAAAAGCTTCCTGTAGCTCAATTACCTCATTTACATTCACAAAAACCCTTCCGTCTTTTACCTGTGCAAATTTTATTTTTAAAATAACAAACCGCTGTACTTCAAGCTTTTCTTTCAGTTTCATATAATCTCTATCGCCTAACCTGAAAGAATAAGATCCTGAATAATCTTCCAAGGTAAGAAAAGCCACTTTTTCACCACTTCTGAAACCGTCTTTTACAACATATTCAGTTATTAAGCCTGCCACAGTATATTCTTTTCCGCCACCGCCGTTTTCTCTTTCTTTCTGAATCGTTTTCCAGTCTTTTTTCTTTTCTTCAAAGAGTTCTTCCTGTTTGTTGGCAAAAGCCTGCTCTTTATAAGTATCAACCTCATCCAGATTCAAAAATCCGAAAACGCCCTTTGGTTCTGCTTTTTTAGTGATTTCTTCAATAATTTCTTCCTCTTCTCCCGCCACAATATCATCCGAAATAATTTCTGCTAAATCTGTTAAATCTTCCGTTTTATCCTGCTCAATAATCGGAACTTCTTCAATAATAGGTTTTATCTCCTCACCTTTTTCCAATACTGCATTTTTAGACAGTTGCCCCTGCATAAACTGGAACTGATATTTGAATTCATCCAGCGGATGTGCCGAAAGGTAGAAACCAATAATTTCTTTTTCTTTATTGAGCTTATGCATGTTTGGCCACTCCGGACAAGGAAGTAATTTTGGCTGCTCAATCTGAACTTCTTCGGCAAAATCGGCAAAAAGAGAATTCTCCATTTCGTTTTTACTTTCCTGAAAACTTTGTCCGTAACGGATCAATCTTTCTAAATTGGTTCTTCCAGCCATATCAATATCGAAATACTGACCGCGGTGATACGCATCCAATTCGTCAAAAGCTCCTGCCAAAACCAAACTTTCGGCTACTCTTTTATTCATTTGGGAAGGTAAAATTCTTTCAAAAAAATCATAAATATTTTTGAATTTTCCGTTTTCTCTTTCTTTGGTTATGGCTTCACTTGGTCCCTCTCCAATTCCTTTAATCGCTCCAAGACCAAAACGTATCTGCCCTTTTTCATTTACAGAAAATTTATACTGAGATTCATTCACATCAGGTCCCAAAACATCTACACCAATATTTTTACAGTCTTCCATAAACATGGTAATAGAGTCGGTATTGTTAATGTTATTACTCATTACACTCGCCATATATTCTGCCGGATAATTGGCCTTCAGATAAGCGGTCTGATAAGCAATGAAGGCATAGCAAGTAGAGTGAGATTTGTTGAAAGCATATTCTGCAAAGGCTTTCCAGTCATTCCAGATTTTTTCTAAACGTTCTTCATTAAGGTTATTTTTTCTTCCGCCCTCAATAAATTTCGGGTACATTTTGTTCAGAACGTCTATCTGCTTTTTACCCATTGCTTTTCTCAGCGTATCGGCTTCACCTTTGGTAAAGTTCGCCAGTTTTTGAGAAAGAAGCATTACCTGCTCCTGATAAACGGTAATACCATAAGTTTCTTTTAAATACTCTTCGGTTTCGGGTAAATCGTAAACAATTTCCTCAATTCCGTGTTTACGGTTAATAAAATTCGGAATATATTTAATAGGTCCCGGTCGGTAAAGAGCATTCATAGCAATGAGATCGGCAAAAACCGTAGGCTTCAGTTCTCGCATATATTTCTGCATTCCCGGGCTTTCATACTGAAAAATCCCGACTGTTCTTCCTTCTTTAAAAAGCTGATAGGTTTTTGCATCATCAAGCGGAATCAAATCCGGATCAATATCAACATTATATCTTGCTTTTACCAGTTTTAAAGCATCTTTTATAATGGTTAAAGTTCTGAGCCCCAAAAAGTCCATCTTCAAAAGTCCTGCACTTTCTGCCACCGAGTTATCAAACTGAGACACCAAAATATCAGCATCTTTTGCCGCAATGGTTACAGGAACAAGATTACTTACATCTTCAGGCGTAATGATGACCCCGCATGCATGAATTCCTGTATTTCTAATGCAGCCTTCCATCTTTTTGGCACTTGCCAAAACATCGTGTCGGGCATCATCTGGGGTATTCAGAACGTATTTCATCTCATCAACGAGCTGCTGTTCTTCCGGCTTCAGTTTATCATATTTAGATAAAGCTTTGGCAATATTCATCCCCGGACTTGGCGGGATAAGCTTCGCAATATTATTGGTATCGGGAATCGGCACATCTAAAACTCTTCCGGCATCCTTAATTGCCGATTTACCACCCAAAACAGAATAAGTAATAATCTGTGCCACCTGAGTTTTACCGTATTTTTCTACCACCCATTTGATGATTTTATCCCGACCTTCATCATCGAAGTCAATATCAATATCGGGCATAGAAACCCTTTCCGGGTTCAAAAATCTTTCAAAAAGAAGATCGTATTTTATAGGATCTACATTGGTAATCCCAATACAATACGCAACGGCAGAACCTGCTGCAGAACCACGACCGGGACCTACCCAAACTCCCATTTTACGGGCTTCGTTACAGAAATCCTGCACAATCAAAAAGTAGCCCGGATAGCCCGTATTGGCAACTACTTCCAGTTCGAAATCAAGACGTTCTTTTATTTCGGGAGTAATTCCGGTTGCTTCGTATCTTTTTTTTGCACCTTCGTATGTTAAATGCGTTAAATAGGCCATTTCACCCCGCTTTCCACCATCTATATCATCTTTAGGATGAATAAACTGTTCCGGAATATCAAATTTCGGCAAAAGAACATCTCTTTTTAAAGTATAGGGTTTAAATTTAGCCGTAAATTCTTCATATGCCTCAAAAGCATCGGGATAAGCTAAAAATGCTTCTTTAATTTCATCAGAATTTTTGATGTAATACTCGCCTGTCGCCAAACCTCTTCTTTTACCAAAACCTTTACCTACAGGCGTTGTAAGCTTCTCTCCGTCTTTAATACAGCTTACGATATCCTGAATATTAGCATCATCTTTATTGGTATAAAAAGTTTCGTTCTGAGCTAAAATTTTAACACTGTATTTATCTGCAAAATGAAGTAAAACATCATTCAAATGCTCTTCTTCGGGCAGCTTGTGATTTTGAATCTGAACATAGAAATCATCTTGAAAAGTATCTTTCCACCATTTGAAAAGCTCCTCTCCTTTCTGTTCACCGGTATTGAGAATAGCATCCGGAATATCTCCATGAATTCCTGAAGTTAACGCAATGATACCTTCCTTATATTCAGCAATCAATTCGCGGCTAATTCTTGGAACTCCGAAATAAAAGCCTTTAAGAAAACCGATACTTGAAAGTTTAGCTAAATTTTTATATCCGTTAAAATCTTTCGCCAGCAAAACCACCTGCGTTCTTCTGTCCGGATCATCTTTGGTAAACTGCTTCTGTTCGTAGCGGTCTGAAATATAAAATTCGCAGCCTACAACAGGTATCAAAGGTTCTGAAACAGGTTCTTCTTCGTTAAATTCTTCTCCCTTTTCTTCTGCTTCCTGTTTTTTTGCCAGATATTCTTTATGCTTTTTCGCCCGGTCACCATTCGCACCTTCTATTGCCGAAACAAACTTGAAAGCCCCCATCATATTCCCCAAATCTACCATTCCCACAGCAGGAAAATTGTCTTCTGCGGCTTTTTTAATTAAATCATTAATACTGGAAGTAGCCGTTAAAGTAGAAAAAACACTGTGACTATTAAAATTAAAATATTTTCCAAGATCAATATCTTCAACACTTCCAAAATCCTGCTGCTTTTTCTTACTGTTGAAGTCTGCAACCTGCCTTCTGATTACAATATTGAAAGGCTTGATCGGATTGGGATAAAGCGTTTTAAAATAAGAAAGCTGATCTTCAGAAATTTTTAAAATCTCAGCAGGAATTACCCCGATTCTCATCATTTCAAAGAAAACCTGAGCCGTTGCATTAACATCGGCAGCCGCATTGTGAGCTTCATCAAATTTATGACCGTATAGTTTTTCATACAATTCTTCCAGTTTGGGAGATTTGTAACGTCCACCTTTTCCGCCACCCAGCTGACAATAATCTGTCCCCAGAATCATGGTATCGGCTTTAGGCTTTTCCTGAAGGTTATCCTTTATATTTTTTCGGTAAAACTCGGCTCCTACGATGTTATAGTCAAACTCAACATTATGTCCGGAAACTACTCTTACTTTTTCTAAAACTTTAGAAAACTCGTTGAGAATTTCTTCCAGTTCACGACCTTCTTCCTGAGCAATTTTGGTGGTAATCCCGTGAATTCTTGCGGCGTTGAAAGGAATATCATATCCTTCCGGTTTTATGATATAATCCTGGTTTTCAATTAAAGTTCCGTCATCATCATGCAACTGCCATGCAATCTGCACCATTCTTGGCCAGTTATCTGAATCCGAAAGAGGAGCGTTGAAATTCTTTGGTAAACCCGTGGTTTCTGTGTCAAAAACTAAATACATGTAACTTTTTTCTAGCTTTTTATTTTAAAAAAGAGAATGTAAAGTTAGGGTAATTTTTCAGTTATAACAATATCTGGATGTAGTCTTCCAGACTAAAACTGTAATAAAAAATCCTCAAACCATACGGAATGAGGATATATCAGTATTTTAGTGAGTTTTAAACTTTTTTTGTAGCCAGACTATATATTTTTTTTCCAGCACTTATCAAAATCAAAGCTATTAAACCGCCTGTAAGACCGTAAATAATATGTTTAACCATTTCATTCCAATCTGGTAAAACATGATGAAGTACGTCTATATTATGATCGAAAATTCCCCC
The DNA here is from genome assembly GCF_017808115.1 of Chryseobacterium sp. RR2-3-20. Classification (NCBI taxonomy): domain Bacteria; kingdom Pseudomonadati; phylum Bacteroidota; class Flavobacteriia; order Flavobacteriales; family Weeksellaceae; genus Chryseobacterium; species Chryseobacterium sp. RR2-3-20. The sequence continues at coordinate 23,582 of NZ_JADQBD010000012.1, forward strand.
TGCAACCAAAATCAAAGCAATAGTTCCGACTACGCCCAAAGCCTTAATCACGAAAGGAAGAGCTTTTACAAGCAAATGTCCTAATTTACCTATTATACCTTTATCGTTACTTTTTTTAATCAGTTTAAAACCAGCATCATCCATTCTAACAATGAGTGCGACAATTCCATAAACCCCAATCGTTGCAATAATGGAAACAATAGAAACAGTAACAATTTCCACTAGAAAAGGATTAAATTGAGATTTTAAGCTTTCGTAACCTGTTTTTGCAGAAGCAAGTGCTATAATGACGATTTCTAGAGAAAGAATAAAATCTGTTGTGATAGCAGATTTTACTTTTGTTTTTTCTGCAACTTCGCCGTCTTCCACAACATCATCCGATTCTTCTATAACTTCCTGTCCTTTTTTCTCTCTGTGAAATAAAAATTCTACAATTTTTTCTACTCCTTCGTATGCAAGGTAAAATCCACCAATAATTAAAATAAGACTAATTGCCGGAGAATAGAGCCATTCTAAAAGAAATACAAAAGGAATAATAATCAATTTATTGATGAATGATCCCTTCATAATCTTCATTAGTACCGGAATTTCTCTTGAAGATAGGAAACCGGTGGCTTTTTCTGCATTTACCGCAAGATCGTCCCCAAGAATTCCTGCTGTTTTTTGGGTTGCAATTTTACTTGTAACCGCTACATCATCCATTAAAGCAGCAATATCGTCTAAAATTGCAAAAAAACCTGAAGCCATATTTTAAGTAATTTTTAATCTTTGTTAATACCCCGCAAAAGTATAGATTTTTTTAGGATAAATTTTAATTTTGGTAACTTTTCGATTCTGTTTTCAGCATAAAAGATTGAATAATTCCTCATTAGAAATTATAGTTTTCTTTATATCTTTACTTAATGAAAAAACCGGTTCTGAAATTCCCTATTATTTTTTTAGGATTAAGTGTTTTTATTTTGAATTCTTGCAACACAAAATTTCGGGTTTGGGTGGGAAATAATAGTCAGAAAATCTACAATTTGAAATATGGCGAACATAAACGCCAAAAAATGGACATTTTTTTACCCGCAGAATATTCTAAAGATTCTCCTGTAGTTTTGCTGGTACATGGTGGTGCATGGAAATACGGACGCAAAGAACACATGATTAATATTCAGAAATTGTTGTTTGAAAATGACATTCCAAGCATCAACATCAATTACCGTTTGGTTTCTAAAAATATTACTTACAGAGATCAGCTGGAAGATATTCATTCAGCGATTGAAAAATTCAATTCTCTTTCGGAAAAAGCTGAACTTCTTCCAGATCATTATATCATTTTGGGCGAAAGTGCAGGAGGACATCTTGCTTTGCTTTACGGATACAGAAACCCTGAAAGAATTAAAAAAATCATCTCTTTAAGTGCCCCCACAGATTTCTATTCATCAGAATATTTGCATTCTTTTTATTCCAGATACACTTCCAGAACTGTACAAAAAATGGTAGGTTCGAACTTTAACCGAAAAAATCTCTCGGAAGAATTCAAAACAGCAAGTCCGATAGCAAATATCAGTAATGTTCCTACTCTATTATTTCAGGGAAATCAGGATTTTTTAGTGAATTACAGACAAGGTTTAGCATTAGATTCTGCTCTAACTGAAAAGAAAGTTCCCCATCAGTTTATTTTTATGGATAAAACAGGGCACGCTCCTAGATTTTTCAATAAAAAAAAGAGAGATACCATTATATATCCCGCAATTTTGGAATGGATAAAAAAATAACCCGCAAAAATGCAGGTTATTCTATTTTTTAATCTTCTTCTTTATCTATAAGCTCTTCCAGTCTTTCGTCTTCAAGTTTTGGATTTCCTTTTGGGGCACCAAATACAAATTTAAGAATAACTGGGACAGTGGTAATAAGAACAATAACGATAATGATAAATTCCAGTTTATCCTTTAAATCTATCCCAAACTGAGCTCGGAAAAGTTCATTAAGATAATGTCCGGCAAAAATCAGGATAAAAGACCATAATATACCTCCAATGATGTTATCTCTTACGAACTGTTTTCTGTCCATCTTTACAATCCCTGCAACAATCGGCATAAAAGTTCTTACAACGGGTAAAAATCTAGCCATTATAATTGCCAAAGCCCCATTTTTTTCAAAAAAATCGTGAGCCTGATACAAATATTTCTTTTTGAAGAGCATTGTATCTTTTTTGTTATACAAAGCAGGACCTGTTTTACGCCCGAACCAATACCCTACCTGATTACCAACAATTGCAGCAAAAGCAACCGCAGAAGATAATAATGTAGTATCTAAAAAATCACTACCTGTAGAACCAAAAGTTTCTTTAATAATTTCAACGGCGTAAATTCCTGACACGAAAAGCAGTGAGTCTCCCGGTAAGAAAAACCCAATAAATAAACCTGTTTCGGCAAATACGATGAATAAAATAAGCCAAAACCCTCCCATTTTAATATAAAGTTCAGGGTTTAATAAATCTTTCCAACTATTGATATCTTCCATAAATAATGATGTGTAGCAAAAATAAGCTTAATACTCTTGAAAAGGAAATATATTAGCATATTTTAACGAAAATTCTTATACCAGATTTATAGGTCTAAATCATCTTCTGAAACCGCTGTTCCATCTGCCATTAAAAATGCTTTTAAAAATGGAGTAAGGTTACCATTCATCACCGCATCTACATCGGAGGTTTCATAACCCGAACGGACATCTTTTACGAGTTTATATGGATGCATCACATAATTTCGGATCTGACTTCCCCATTCTATTTTCATTTTATTGGCTTCAATCTCGTTTCTGGCTTTCATTCTCTCTTCAAGTTCCATTTCATATAACCTAGAACGCAACAACTGCATGGCTTTTTCTTTATTCTGAAGCTGAGATCGAGATTCTGAATTTTCGATGATAATTCCTGTAGGAGCATGACGAAGACGAACTGCTGTTTCCACTTTATTTACATTCTGTCCTCCAGCTCCAGAACTACGCATGGTTTCAAAAGAAATATCTGCAGGGTTAATATTAATTTCTATGGTATCGTCTACCAAAGGATAAACATATACAGATACAAAACTGGTATGTCGTTTTGCATTAGAATCGAAAGGAGAAATTCTTACCAAACGGTGTACTCCGTTTTCGCCTCGTAGATATCCAAAGGCAAATTCACCTTCAATTTCCAGCGTAACCGTTTTTACCCCTGCAACATCACCTTCCTGAAAGTTTAACTCACGAATTTTATAGCCTTGCTTTTCTGCCCACATGGTGTACATTCTCATAAGCATCGAAGCCCAATCGCAACTTTCAGTTCCCCCTGCACCAGCTGTAATTTGTAAAACAGCAGACAACTCGTCGCCTTCATTAGAAAGCATATTTTTGAATTCTAAATCTTCTATTTTTTCCAAAAGCGAAGGAAAAGATTCGTCCAGTTCTTTTTCGGATTCGGGATCTTCTTTGGCAAACTCTATTAAAACCTGCATATCTTCAAACTGAGTATTGATTTCTTCGTAAGCTTCCACCCATTTCTTTTTAGAACGAAGCTGTTTCAAAAATGCTTCTGCCGTTTTAGGATTATCCCAAAATTCGGGAGCAGCTGTTTTTTCGTCATCATTAGAAATTTCAATCTTCTTTTTATCAATCTGAAGGTATCTGTGAAGATCTTCTATTCTTAGCTGAGTATCTTTTATTTGTTCGTTATTAATCACAATTATGATTTTTTGCAAAATTACGGATAAATTAGAATTGAAGACTTCAATATGAATAATTACTCAAATTGAAGTACCGGCTCATTAAAATCCGTTATTAATTATAATTTCTAAAAAAAATCCTTTCAAATTTCTCTGAAAGGACTCATATTATTTTTTAACCTGAATTATCGAGCAATATTTACTGCTCTAGTTTCTCTGATCACCGTAACTTTTACTTGTCCCGGATAAGTAAGTTCATTCTGAATTTTCTCTGAAATATCGTAAGAAAGCTGTGCTGCAATCTCGTCATTTACTCTGCCACTTTCTACCATAACTCTTAGTTCTCTACCTGCCTGAATTGCATAAGCAGAAGATACTCCTTCAAAACTTAAAGCTGCAGCTTCCAGATCTTTCAATCTCTGAATATATGATTCTAAAACCTGACGTCTTGCTCCCGGTCTTGCTCCCGAAATAGCATCTGCAACCTGAATAATTGGAGATAAAAGAGAAGTCATTTCTACTTCATCGTGGTGTGCACCGATTGCATTAACAACTTCTGCATTTTCACCATATTTTTCTGCCCACTGCATTCCCAATAAAGCATGTGGAAGTTCAGACTCCTGCTCCGGAACTTTACCAATATCGTGTAATAAACCGGCTCTTTTCGCTAATTTTACATTCAGGCCTAATTCAGCAGCCATTGTTGCCGCAATATTGGCAACTTCTCTTGAGTGCTGTAAAAGATTTTGCCCGTAAGAAGAACGGTATTTCATACGACCAACAATTTTCACCAATTCAGGATGCAAACCGTGGATACCTAAATCTATAATCGTTCTTTTCCCTACTTCTATAATTTCTTCTTCTATCTGTTTTCTTGTTTTCTCTACAACTTCTTCAATTCTTGCAGGGTGAATTCTTCCGTCTGTTACCAATCTATGAAGTGACAATCTTGCAATTTCTCTCCTTACAGGATCGAAACATGAAAGTAAAATTGCTTCCGGAGTATCATCTACAATAATTTCTACACCTGTAACGGCCTCCAAAGCACGGATATTTCTACCTTCTCTACCAATAATTCTACCTTTTACTTCATCAGATTCAATATTGAAAACAGAAACTGAATTTTCGATTGCCTGCTCTGTACCAATTCTCTGGATAGTCTGAATTACAATTTTACGAGCCTCACTCTTTGCATTTAGCTGAGCTTCTTCCATGATGCTCTGAACATGTGCCTGAGCTCTTGTTTTGGCTTCAGCTCTCATGGTTTCTACCAATTCTGCCTTAGCTTCTTCTGCTGTATAGTTAGAAATTCTTTCCAGCATTTCTACTTTTTTAGCAGTAGCAGAATCAAGTTCATGCTGTTTTTTCTCTAAAATTTCATTTTTTTTGGCGTAATCAGCAATTTGCTTATCCAGATCTTTTTCTAGTTTTCCGGTTTTACTAAGCTCATCATTCAGCTTGTTTTCTTTATCTTTAATACGCTTTTCTCCCTCCTGCATTTTCTTTTCTCTTACCTGAATGTCTGCATCATGCTGAGATTTCAGTTCCAGAAACTTTTCTTTTGCCTGGAGATGCTTTTCTTTTTTTATGGATTCTGCCTGTACTGTAGCTTTATCCAACAAATTATCTGCATTTTTCTTTGCATCGTCTATAATAAATTTTGCCTTGGTATTCAGCGAACTTTTAGAGAAAACCATCCCTATTACCGCTCCGATTACCAGACAAATAACGCTTATAATAATAGCGGTTGCTGTCATAGTATATATTGAGTTTTAATTGTCTAATTGTTTATTGATATTGTATAAATTAAACATTTTCGCAATGTTATATTTTCATAAATACCCACAAAAAAACCTACAGTAATCCAGTGATATAGAGTAAACTCCTAATCAACACGATTTGAACTGATTTCCACTGTCTGTAATCCGGAATTCCGGCGCGCCATTCAATGGACATTTGTTCGGTAATTGTTTAGCGTTGAGTTTACCTTTAATGTGTTAGAATTACTGTAGGCAGATTTTCTTGGGAAAATTACTAATTCCCAAATTCTTCCAGGGTCTGATTTATGCTTTTCAATCGTTCGCTGGAAGATTTTATATTTTTTTCATGATTAAGACTCACCACTTCAGCATTAGTTCCCAACTTAAGGGCACACATAGCCAAAGCATCCTGTTTATCTCTTACATCAAAATTTTGTTCAAAATCTTTAATCATATTTTCTATTTGCTTCCCCACTTTGCGTAAGGTTTCTTCCTCGGCTGCGGGTACGTTAAGAGGATAAATTCTTCCTGCAATATTAATGGTTATTCTCCTTACCTCCATTATAATCCGCTGTTTTGAAGCTGCGCAATACAAAAGTCTACTTCTTTCACCAATCTGTTGATATGGTTTTTCATAAGTCTGTTGTGTTCAGGATTTCCTGATATTGCCGAATACAATTTTATATTTTTCTGTTCTTCTGCTAATACCTGATTTTTTTTTCTTTCCTCTTCATATTTCTTTTTCAGTTCTTGATGCTCCTCGCTGAGATCAGAAAATTTTTCAGAAAGATTCTGATAACTTTTCTGAAGATTCAGAATCCTTTTTTCCAGTTCTGAAAATTGAGTTTCTAGTTCTTGAAGCATTTCAGGCTTTATATTCTAACTTATAGCAAAAATAGGAAAATATTGCCATCAATAAAAATAAATATCTCTATATTTTGAAAAAAACAAAAAAGGAGATGCCAAGCAACTCCTTTTATTATTAATTTTTTGTTATTTTATTCAAACTTCAAAACAAACATTACTGCTCTTGTCTGCAAAGTAGAAATTGCAGCAGACCAATATGGCGGTGTTGAGGCATTATCTGCCACCATTTCGTTATTCATGAAGAAAGTTCCTCTAACCGCTGGAGTTAACTTAAATTTATTGAAATAAAACTGAATTCCCATTTCTGCAGACCATGCAAAGTTATGCGTTGTAGATCTGAATGTCTGCTGTAAGTTATCATCCGGAGAAGAAGAATTCGACTGTAAATTAACGATATAATTTACACCACCTGCAATGTAAGGTCTAGAATTATACCATCTTTCTCCATGGAGTTCTAAAAGTACAGGAACATCTATTAAAGTTGATTTAATCTCTCTTACTTTGTCTTTATCTTGCAATGCAATAGGAATAAACGGTGCATTTTGAGGATTTCCGTCTTTGTAAAAATCGTTGGACTGTGTATTAAAAGTAAGTTGTCTTTGGGCAAACTGCAAACCTGGCTCTACTCTTACATCCAAATAGTCATTCAGTCTGAATTTGGTAATTAAACCAGCACCAAAACTATAACTTTCTTTAGATTTTACCAATGTATGATTATCGTACATCCCATATCTAGGATCTAGCACAATGCGATAATCCATTTTATTCCCGTTCAAAAAGAAACCCCAACTGAACTTTTGCTGGTCGAATTCCTCCAACCTGTCCATCCTGTTACGAGTTCTAAATTGAGCGTCTGCAAAAACTGCAATATTTACTGAGGTCAAAACCAGAGCTTTTAATAGAAATTTATTCATAGGTTATTTTGTTGCTTTATAAATTGTGGCTATACCTAAACTTAGCTTTTTATATTCTACTTTTTTAAATCCTGTATCTGTAAGAATCTGTTTCATTTTTTCTCCATACGGGAAAGCGTTCACAGAATCAGGAAGATAAGTATATGCCCTATTGTCTTTAGAAACCAGCCTGCCAATTGCAGGAAGTATGTTTTTAAAATAAAACATATAAAAAGGTCCTAAAAATCCTTCTACCTTAGAAAATTCAAGAATATATACACTTTTATTTTCTTTTACCACTCTTCTTAACTCTGCCAAACCTTTGGTAAGGTTCTCAAAATTTCTCACTCCAAAAGCTACAGAAACCGCATCAAATCTATTATCTTCGAAAGGTAGTCCCTCAGCATCACCCTTTTGCATGGAAATTTTGCCGTCTAAATTAAGTTTTTTTATTTTAATAACGCCAACATTTAACATTTGTTGCGATAAATCTAAACCAACTACTTTTGCACCGGTTCCTTTTTGTACTGCTATGGCAAGATCACCAGTTCCGGTTGCTACATCCAAAACCTCTCCGGGGTTGTCTTTTTTCATCCACTTCACCAAAACATTTCTCCAGAGCACGTCTATTTTCATAGACAAAACATGGTTGAGCAAATCGTATTTAGGCGCAATATTGTCGAACATATCCTCTACCTGACTTTTTTTGCTTGAGTCTGAATTGTAGGGAGTAACTTGGTTGATATCTTTTGTCAAAACTTAAAACTTATAATATTCTTTATAATAATTGAGATAATCCTGTTTGCGGAAAATCTTAGAGCGCGATTCTACTTTTTGGATATTCTTAATTAACTGATCGTAATCTTCGTCTATATTGTAGTAAAAATCTTCTGTGTAAAGCTTATTGAAATGCTTTGCACCTCCAAAATAGGGTTTTCCGTCTATCATGGTTTTATTCAGTGCCAAAAGTAATGAATCTTTTTTAAGATTGTAGCCATAATATTGATCATTAATGTAATAATCTTTATGAGCTATATTAATTAAGCCTCTTATTTTATTAACTTCGAAAGCAGAATCATAAAGCATTTTTTTGTTCTGATCGAAAACTTTTATAGAGTTCTTCCCTTTATTCAGGTCTACTTTCACGTACTGACCGGCAGAAATAATCCCTTCTTCCCCATTGTTTATTTTGAAATAATAGGTATTAGGAGTAGGATTATCTACGAGATAATAATTTTTTTTCGCCAGAAAGAAATAATAAGTGGCAAAAGCAGCTATAAAGACAAGAAATGCAATGAGTAAGCCTTTTAAAGAAGGATTGTTTTTCATGATAGTCTGAGACAATTTTTGCAAATTTAATAATATTTTTAATTCTTTCTTATTAATATTAATTATTAACTTTGCAACTTTAAAAAAATTATACAAACGAATGCCGAATACAATCATTATTGGTTCCGGATCTTATCTTCCTAACAGAATTATTGGAAGAGATTTTTTCTTAGATTCAGAGTTTTATACGGAAGATGGGCTGAAGATTGACAAGCCAGCTGAAGAAACCATTTCGAAATTTGTAGAAATTACAGAGATAGAAAACAGAAGATTTATTGAAGATGACCTTTCAAATTCAAAAATCGGCTACGAAGCGGCTAAAATAGCTCTAGAAGATGCAGCTATTAATGGTGAAGATTTAGATTATATTATTTACGCAAGCAATTTCGGGGATGTTACTGTAAACGGTTATGCCGATTTCATGCCTAACATGGCAGCGAGAGTAAAAAATATGCTTGGCATTAAGAACAGAAAATGTATTACCTACGATATGATGTTCGGATGTCCTGGTTGGGTAGAAGCAATGATTCTTGCTGATAACCTAATTAAAGCCAAAGTGGCAAAAACTATTTTGGTAATTGGTGCAGAAACCCTGAGCAGAGTAACAGACCTTCACGATAGAAACAGAATGATTTTTGCAGACGGAGCCGGAGCTGTAGTTGTAAAAGCTACCGATGAAGAAAATGTAGGAATTATTGCCCATAATACGATCTGCGATAATGGTGTTGAGCTAGAATATCTTGCTAATGGACCTTCTATCAACAAAGAAGCAGACCAAAGCAGATTATATGTAAGAATGATGGGAAGAAAAATTTACGAGTACGCTCTTAAAAATGTTCCTGTGGCTATAAAAGAAACGATTGATGATGCCGGACTATCTATTGAAGATATTGATAAGATATTAATTCACCAGGCAAATGCAAAGATGGATTATGCAATGATAGAAAGACTTCACAAACTTTATGATATTAAAGATTACGATCATTCTATCTCTCCTATGACTATTCAGGAATTTGGAAATTCTTCCGTTGCAACAATTCCTACCATGTATGATTTAATTATTAAAGGAAAATTGGAAGGTCATTCGTTTAAGGATAAAGGCAACATTGTAATGACTTCTGTAGGTGCAGGAATGAATATTAACGCTATTGTTTATAAATTTCCTTAAATTATTTATCTATAATTAAAATAAATCTGCACAAAAGGAAGTTTTTCTTTTGTGCTTTTTTATATAATTTATTGTATGCAAAAAAATTTCTTGATCATTACCGGAATATTCATTCTCCTTGAGATTTATATTTACCAGGCAATAAGAACTTTAACCGATAATTCATGGATAAGATGGGGTTATATTGGTATTTATGTTCTTATTTATGCGCTTTTTACTTACGAAATTCTCAATTTTCAAAGAAGTGACAGAGATGCTACTAAATCTCATATTATCAGTATTTTGTTATTGGTGTTCATAATTCCTAAGCTATTTGTATTCTTATTTTTGTTAATTGATGACATTTTCAGAACAGGAAGTTATTTATTCGGGTTCACCCGCTCGTCAGAAAACTTTTTCCCTGAAAGAAGAAAGTTTTTAAGTTTAATGGGACTTGGTTTGGGAGGTGTGCTTTCGGCATTATTTATAGATGGTGCTACTTTTGGCAAATACCGTCACAAAGTAAGAAGAGTTAAAGTGAAAATAGCCAATCTTCCTAATAGCTTTAAAGGGTATAAAATCATTCAGATATCAGATGTCCACAGTGGAAGTTTTTCGGATCCCAGCAAACTGGAACACGCTATAAATTTAATTAATGAACAAAAACCAGATTTGGTTTTATTTACCGGTGATATGGTAAATAATGTTGCAGACGAATTTAAGCCATTCATACCACTTTTTTCTAAAATCTCCGCAAAGGATGGAAAATTTTCGGTATTGGGAAATCATGATTACGGAGATTATGTAACATGGAAATCTCTTGACGAAAAGAAAAATAATCTGGAAACACTCATAGATTATCAAAGAAAAGCAGGATTCGATTTATTAAGAAATGAAAACCGCATCATAGAAAAAAATGGCGAAAAACTTTATATTTTAGGCGTAGAAAACTGGGGTTTGAAGCCATTTCCTCAATTTGGAAAGATTGATGAAGCTTTGCTAAACGTTCCAACCGATGCACCCAAAATATTAATGAGCCACGACCCTACCCATTTCGATTATGTGGTAAAAAAACATCCCGGAAACATTCATTTAACTTTATCCGGACATACACATGGGATGCAGTTCGGTTTAGATTTAAAAAACATCAAATGGTCTCCGGTACAGTATAAATATCCAAAATGGGCAGATTTATATGAAAGCGAAGGCAAATTATTGTATGTGAACCGGGGGTTTGGAGTTTTAGGTTATCCCGGAAGAGTTGGCGTATTACCTGAAATTACTTTATTTGAATTATCTTAAAACCATAAAAAAATCCGAAGCTCAATGAGTTTCGGATTTTTTTGTTCAAGAACTTTATGCATTGAAATGTTTTTTCACGGTTTCTAAAACCTCTTCATCAGACATTTGCTGTGCGGTATCTAACGTAATTTTAAGATTTTTAAACTGTGCTGTATCATGCAAATAATGTTTAAATTCTTCTTGAATGGTACCCGGTCCGGTTACATATACTTCTTCTGAATTGGTAAGTAAATGCTCCACTTCCTTAAAAAACTTCACTTTATTGGTTTGCTCAGCATTATTAGCTGTATTTTCACTAGAATTACCATGCTGAATGGTTGCTTTTACCGGACTGCACAAAAAGAATTTGAATGCATTTTGAGCATCATGATTTTTTACAACAACCGCTTTATGCGTATCTATCCAGATTCCCGCCAATTTTTTTTCTGACATAATATTTTATTTTTAAAGTTATGCCATACAAAGACAAGAATAATGCAAAATTATTGTTAACGGGTGTTAAATTATTTTCCCAAAACAAATACAGCAGGAATTTTATGAAGTTCTGGCTTTTGTTTCTGCCAGTCTTTAATGGTTTTTGTTTTGATGAATTCCAGTTCGGGATCGTTGATGTTTGCTGCGATACAGAGCTTTGTATGGGGAGAAAGGAATTTAATTAAATCCTCCAAAAGCTGATTATTTCTATACGGAGTTTCCATGAATATTTGAGAATACCCTGTTTTATCAACCAAATTTTCCAAATGCAGAATTTGTTTTTTCTTTTCTCCTTTATCTATGGGAAGATATCCGTTAAAAGTAAATTCCTGACCATTAAATCCACTGGAAATGAGTGCCAAAATTATAGACGAAGGCCCAGAAATAGGAATAACTCTTATATTTTTTTCATGACACCACTTTACCATGAGATTTCCGGGATCGGCAATACATGGAAGTCCGGCTTCGGATAAAAGTCCGAAATCCTGTCCTTGAAGCATCAGTTGCTGAGCTTCTTTTACATCTGAATTTTCGGTATATTTATCTAAAAGAAAAAGTTTCAGTTCCGACTGCTTTTTTTCAGGAGCAAAAAATTTCACCACTTTTCTTGCCGTTTTTTCATTTTCGACAAAAAAATAATCGGTTTGCATAATATAATCCTTTATTACCGGAGCAAAATGATTAACAGATGTATTCTCTGAAAGATAAGCAGGAATTAAAAAAAGCATAGTTTAGAATATGAATTGTTTATTTTGATTAATTGCGAGATTCAGCAAAAGATTTTATCAGTTTTTTAGAGATTATTTCGCAGGCATCATCTATCTGTCTGAAAACTTTTTCAAAGCCTTCCGCACCGCTCCAATAAGGATCGGGAACTTCTATGGAATAATTTTCGAGGCCGAGATCCTGCATCAGTAAACTGACTTTACTTTTTTGTTGCTCATTTTTAGCAAGAGAAAGCACATCACGAAGATTATTCTTGTCCATACTGTAAATTTTATCATAATAATCTAAATCGCTTAACAGAATTGGCCTTGAACATTGTTCCGAAATATCCAAACCGTTTTTAAGAGCAATTTCCACCGATCTTTTATCTGGTCGGCTTCCTTGGTGCATATCTATTGTTCCTGCCGAATCTACTTCAAAAGTATCCGGAAGTTTAGATTTCAAAATTCCCTCTGCCAAAGGGCTTCTGCAAATATTTCCTAGGCAAACCATTAAGATTTTCACTGATTTCAAATATATTTTAATAAAATTTCACAACAAAACTAAATAAAAAATGGAGAATAAAATTACTCTCCATTTCTTTATCTTATATAAAAACGATTAGCTTTTTATCTTTTCAGTAAGCTCTTTTACGTATTTTTTCACTTCTTTATCTATCTTAGAAACATCTTTTATTGTTTCGCAGGCGTACATTACTGTAGAATGGTCTTTTCCTCCCATTTCTTCTCCAATTTTGGTAAAAGTAGCATTGGTAAACTCTTTCGCGAAATACATTGCCAATTGTCTTGGAAGAGCAATTTCTCTTTTTCTTGTTTTAGATAAAAGCTGTTCTCTTTTTATACCGAAATAATCACACACCACTTCCTGAATATAAGGAATATTGATGATTTTTTTCTGATTAGCGGCTATTTTATTAATAGTTTCCTTTAAAAGTTCTAAACTGAGATCAGATTTGTAAATCGTAGAATACGCAATTACTGAATTGATTACTCCGATAAGTTCTCTTACATTCGTTTTAGCTTCCGAGGCAAGAAAATCCAGCATATCTTCCGTAAGAACAATTCCGTCTCTGCTTAATTTATCTTCGATAATTTTTTTTCTGGTATCTAAATCCGGAGATTTTATTTCTGCAGAAAGTCCCCATTTGAAACGGGAAACAATTCTGTCCTGAATATCCATAATATCTACCGGAGCTTTATCGGAAGTTAAAATAATCTGTTTTCCGTTTTGGTGCAGATAATCGAAAATATGGAAGAAACTGTCCTGTGTTGCAGATTTACCAGATAAGAACTGAATATCATCAATAATCAGAACATCAACCATTTGGTAAAAATTGGCAAATTCTGTCTGTTTATGAGCTTTAGCAGCAGAAATAAACTGCTGGATAAATTTTTCTGATGAAAGATAAAGCACTACTTTATCTGGAAACTGGCTTTTTACCTCTAATCCTACAGCCTGACCTAAGTGAGTTTTTCCCACTCCATATCCTCCATACAAAAATAAAGGGTTAAAAGCGGTTGCTCCCGGTCTTTTGGCAATAGATTTTGCCACTGTTGCCGCAAATTTATTGCTTTCTCCCTCTACATAATTATCAAAAGAAAAATCTGCTTTAAGATTAGAATCTATATTTACTTTTTTAATTCCCGGAACTACAAAAGGATTCACAATATTAGAAGAAAACCCTTGTGGCATTGTTTCCTGAACTTTTGGTGTAGGAACAGATTTCCCTTTCATATTCATGGTAACGGGTTTTTCCTGACCTACCGGTTTGTTTTCCATTACCGAATACCAAAGTTTAACACCTTTGCCAATATTTTTCTTCAGGGCAGCAGAGAGCAATGACAGATAATTATCTTCAATATATTCTTTATAGAAATCGCTCGGAACCATCAACGTAAGATTATTTTCAACCAAAGAAATTGGCTGAACTTTGTCGAACAGTAAATCAAACGATTTTTCAAGTTTTTTGAGATCAGAATTGTCTTCGGCTGCGTTCAAATTATCCCGCATAAACTGAAGGCATTTCTGCCATACCATCATTAAATTTTCATCCATATTTTATGCCCTGATTTTTACTATGATCTTCGTCTTTATAGAGGGAAGACAAAGGTCTAATTTTTTAATTTAAAAAAAAATATTTCTCATATTGATTATTTAAAAATATATTTGTATGAATAATTTAAAACTCAAAATGATACATTCAACACACTCATTAAGAGTACGTTATGCAGAAACAGATCCTATGAAATATGTCTATTACGGAAATTACGCAACCTATTTCGAATTGGGTCGTGTAGAACTTTTCCGCAGCATAGGAATCTCTTACGATGAAATCGAAAAAAGTGGAATTTGGCTTCCGGTTTCAGATTATAAAATTAAGTATTTAAAACCAGCATTATACGATCAAAAATTAGAAATTCATACTTATTTAAAAAAAATTCCGGAAGTGAGAATTGAATTTGAATATGAAATTTATAATGAAGAAGGAACAAAAATTACAGAAGCAGCTACTACTCTGTTTTTCTTAAATTCGGAAACCCATAAAATTATTAAATGTCCCGATTTCTTAATGAAGCTAATTGAGGAAAACTGGAAAGAATAAAATTTGGAAACAATATTTCAAAGATTTAAGATATTAAAAGGCGTAAGACTTATCAAAGCAAATACAAAATTCTTTATTGTTTTGATAAATGAATCTCATTGTTTAACCTGAGAACGTTCTTTTATCCCGAGTTCAGGTTAATTTATAAGTAATTCATTTTATTTTGTTTTATTTCCCAAAAAATAACTATATTTATCAAGTTTTTAACAGTTATTTGTTTTTACTATGAAAAAAATTCTATATTCTTTACTTATTTGTGCATCTGCAACGGCATTTGCCCAAAAAAATCCTAATGTAAGATTCGCAGTATCTAACAATGCCGTTGGTACGGTTTCTATGTTTGATGCCAACAAAAAGTATGTACAAAGTGTAAATGTTTTTAAAACTAAAGCAAATATTCCTCAAAATCTAAAGAAGTACGATTTTTTGGCAGATAATGGTTTAACTGAAGTGAAATTTAAAAAAGATAGTGATGTCTTGGATAAATTATTACTAAGCAACTATAATATCCAGCATAATCTCCCGGAAAACAACCCGGTTTATATTGACGGTTACGAATTTAAAGATTCTAGCATGATGATTTTTGCAGATATCATAGGTTCTACAAAAGTGGATATGGTGAATGGTCAAAAAGTGTTAACGATTACTACGCTAAAGAAATAATCTTTTCTTTGCAAAATTAGTTTGAAACATTCTGCATATTAAATGCAGTAATTATCAAAAAAAGAATCGGTTAAAAAATTTTCTAACCGATTCTTTTTTTGATGAATATTTCGTAAGCAAGATAGATTAATGGTAAAGACATGATTGCAATAAACAATGCGTTCTGGATGGCGCTTTCAGGATGAACAATAACTGCATAAACCAATCCGAAAAATGCTCCTCCCAAGTGAGCAGCATGCCCAATATTATCATTCATTCTAGGATTCAGCATCATATATACAGAATAGCTGAAATACAACAAACCAAAAATAAACCCTGGAATCGGAATCGGGATAAAGAAAAAGTAAATGCCAATTTGCGGCACCAATGCAATAGCAGAAAATAATACTCCAGAAACTCCTCCACTTGCACCAATAGCAGAATACCACGATTGATTCTGATAAATAAAGAGAGAAAAAATATTTCCTAAAAGTATGGATCCGAAATAAATTAAAAGAAATCCAAGATTACCAAATCCTTCTACAATCACGGGACCAAAAAAGTATAATGTCATCATGTTAAATAAGAGATGCATAAAATCCGCGTGTAAAAATCCGGAAGAAAGCAATCTTATATATTCTTTTCTATGAAGAATAGCTCCTACATTAAACTTGTATTTTTCGAAATTTGCACTTCCGTTAGGAACTGTAAAAGTTACCAAAGCAGTAATTGCAATAATTAATATAATAATATTCATTCTTTTTTAAGCTTCTGTGTTATCGTCCTCAAATAAATCTCCAATTGTACCACCATCTTCGTCTACGGAAAGTCCAAATTCCGGTTCTTCGTACAATTCCGGTTCCTCTTCAACAGGTTCAGGAACCGTAATGTTAATATTTTTCACCTTGAATTTGGTAAACTGATTTCCGATGGCTTTTATTCCTTTGATGGAAATAAATTCGTCAATATTTACAGTTTCAGGTTCTCTATCTTTGCCTTTATCTTTAGCAAATACAATTTCAGCAGAAGCATTATCCGAAACAATTATACTCTCTATAAAAGATTTTGGATGTTCGGATGGCATAAATGTCTGAACATTGGTAGTATTTTCGAACAAGAATCTTTTAATAAAATAGATGTCTTTTTCTCCATCATAATAAATACAGGTTACTGCCTGTTGCGGTTTCCATTTCTCTAAAATAATATATTCATCGTCGAAACGGTTACCCAAATCGAAGCTTATCAATTTGGCTTCTCCCTGAGAATTGATGGTTAAAATTTTATCATCTCCTTTAAAGTTGCCTAAAAAAGTTCCCCTCGCATCAGCATTTAGTCTTCTTACAGTATCATCGAACCAGATTTTTCTTGGTGCAAGAGTAGAAACTCCTTCTTCCTTCAAATCTACTTTTTTCACAGAATATTTTGTAACCAAATTACCTTTGGAATCTCTTCCTTTAATTGCCAACTCAGAAAAATCTATTTCCATTTTATTTTTTCTGATTCTTGGGTTTGGTTTTAGAAGAACGGTTACCACTTCTGCTTCGCCATTAGGATTGGCAGAAAAATAAAGCATTTCTGAACCTTTTTTATCGGAAGCTAAAGGATAATCTGTATTTCTGGTTACTCCTGTCACCGAAAAACGCTTCATATAATAAGGACCTTCTCTACCTTCACGATAAATCATGTTATAAACAGTTCTTTTATCATTTTTCTTCCAAATAGCTACGTGCTGTATGTCTTTACCAATAAAAGTTTTAGCTTCTACTTTTACAACCTTCATACTTCCGTCTTTTCTGAAAGTGATGATATCATCAATATCCGAACAGTCAAACAGATATTTATCTTTCTTCAGAGAAGTTCCTATAAAGCCTTCCTCGAAATTAGCATAGAACTTTTCATTGGCTACCGCTACTTTTGTAGCATCAATAGTATCAAAAATTCTGAGTTCTGTTCTTCTTTCTTTTTCTTTTCCGTATTTTTTCTGAATATTGATATAATAATCTATTGCATAAGCAATGAGATTGGATAAATGAAACTTTACCTGTTCTATTTTGCCCTCTAAAGCTGCAATATTTTCTTTGAATTTATCTAAATCGAATCTTGAAATTCTTTTGATTCTGATTTCGGTTAATCTGAGAATATCTTCCTGCGTAACCGCTCTCAAAAGATGAGATGTATGAGGTTTTAAGCCTTCATCAATAGTTTTAATAACTTCTTCCCAGCTTTTAACTTCTTCAATATCGTGATAAATTCTGTTTTCTATAAAAATTCTTTCGAGTGAAGAAAAATGCCAGTTTTCCTGAAGTTCGTGCAGTTCTATTTCCAACTCTTTCTTTAATAAAGAAACGGTGTGGTCGGTATTCATTTTAAGAATTTCCGAAACACTCAAAAACATAGGTTTATCTCCTACAATAACACATGCGTTGGGAGAAATAGTAACCTGACAGTCTGTGAAAGCATAAAGTGCATCTATAGTTTTATCTGGTGAAACATCGTTGTGAAGATGAATAAGAATTTCTACCTTGTCTGAGGTATTGTCTTCAATTTTCTTTATTTTAATCTTCCCTTTTTCATTGGCTTTCAGGATAGAATCTATAAGATCGCCTGTATTTTTGGAAAAAGGAAGTTCGGTAATCATTAAGGTATGCTTATCGACTTGGGAAATTTTTGCTCTCGCTCTTACTTTCCCACCTCTTGCTCCGTCATTATATTCAGAAACATCCAGATAACCTGCTGTTAAAAAATCAGGAAAAACCTCAAATTTCTTTCCTTTAAGATAAGCAACCGAAGCATTAATAAGTTCATTAAAGTTATGCGGAAGAATTTTAGTAGAAAGACCAACTCCAATTCCTTCAACGCCCTGTGCTAAAAGTAAAGGGAATTTCACGGGAAGATCTACCGGTTCGTTATTTCTTCCATCATAAGATTTAGACCAAACGGTAGTCTTAGGATTAAACACAACTTCTAATGCAAAAGGAGTAAGTCGTGCTTCAATATATCTTGCAGCAGCAGCAGAATCTCCTGTGTAAATATTTCCCCAGTTTCCTTGCGTATCAATAAGAAGTTCTCTCTGCCCAATTCCCACCATTGCGTCTGTAATAGAAGCATCACCGTGAGGGTGATATTTCATGGTATTCCCAACAATATTGGCAACTTTATTATACCTTCCATCTTCCAGTTCTCGCATGGAATGCATAATTCTTCTCTGCACAGGCTTAAAACCATCATAAACAGACGGAATTGCCCTGTCTAAAATAACATAAGATGCATAATCGAGAAACCAGTCTTTATACAGTCCGGAAACTTTTTTCAAGCTTTCGCCTTCGTGAGCATTTTCTTCTATCATTATTTATTCTTGATATTTTTCTCTTGGTTAGCTTTTACTACTTTATTCAGAGAAAACTTTAAATCATTTACTTCTTTTTTTGTTAAATATGAAATTTCATATTTCAGCATTGTTGTACCGCTATTTTTACTTGAAACTGTAACGTATAATCTTTTTACAAACAATATCGATATTACTTCATATTTTATCAGCTTATATTTGGGAAACTCATCGCTTAAATCTTTATGTAAAAACGGAATAAAATTTCTGTTTTTAAAATTGAGAGCCTCGCCATCGCTGTCATATTCGAAAATTTGTCTTCCCAGTAAATGAAACATACAGAGTAATAACAAAGGAAATATAATTAATACATAACTTGCATTACCTAAAATATCGAATTTCATTTCATTGAAAATAAAACCAATAATTCCCGCTGAAAGCAATAACAATAACAAAGTATTGAAAAAATTATAAAGCGGTACTTTCTTTTTATTACTTAGTCTCATTCTATTTGTGTTTTGTGTTTTTGTGTTTTCTTTATATATCTATTTCATCCAAGATTTCCTTTTTATCTATATCAGGATCCTCAACCACTAGATTTTCGAGGATAAAAACCTGTCTGTCGGGAGTATTTTTGCCCATATAAAACTCAAGAAGCTGGTCTATTGTCTGGTCTTTTCCGATCACTACCGGCTCTAATCTAATATCTTTAGCTATAAAATGCTTAAACTCATCCGGAGAAATCTCTCCCAAACCTTTAAACCTCGTAATTTCAGGGTTTTTCCCAAGTTCATTCAGAGCCTTTATTCTTTCCTGTTCTGTATAACAGTATCTGGTTTCTTTTTTATTTCTCACCCGGAACAAAGGAGTCTGAAGAATATATAAATGTCCGTTTTTAATAACATCAGGAAAAAACTGAAGAAAGAATGTTATCATCAACAATCTGATATGCATCCCGTCTACATCGGCATCTGTCGCAATAATTACCTGATTGTATCTTAAATCTTCAAGACTTTCTTCAATATTTAAGGCTGCCTGAAGCAAGTTGAACTCTTCATTTTCATAAACCACTTTTTTGGTTAAACCATAGCAGTTTAAAGGTTTTCCTTTTAAGGAAAAAACCGCCTGAGTTTCTACATCTCTAGATTTTGTGATTGAACCTGATGCAGAATCTCCCTCGGTAATAAAAATCTGAGTTTCTCCTTTTCTTTCTGCTTTCTGATCGTTGTAATGCTGTCTACAGTCCCTTAATTTTTTGTTGTGTAGCGAAACTTTTTTAGCTCTTTCTCTAGCCAGTTTCTGAATTCCCGAAAGTTCTTTTCTTTCTCTTTCGGAAATTAAAATTTTTCTTTGAATGGCTTCTGCAATCTCCGGATTTTTATGTAAAAAATTATCTAACTGGCTTTTTAGAAAATCAATAATAAAAGTTCGGACAGTAGGACCATTAGGACCTATATCGTTAGAACCCAATTTTGTTTTCGTTTGAGATTCGAATACGGGTTCTTCTACGTTAATTGAAATAGCAGCAACAATAGATTTTCTAACATCGGATGCATCAAAATTTTTGTTGAAAAATTCTCTAATAGTTTTTACAAAAGCCTCTCTAAAAGCATTTAAATGTGTTCCTCCCTGCGTTGTATTCTGTCCGTTTACGAAAGAAAAATACGTTTCTGTCTGAGATTTATCGGTATGGGTTATCGCTACTTCAATATCGCTGTCTTTTAAATGAATAATGGGATAAAGAGTTTCATTTTCCAGCTCTTCATCAAGCAAATCTTTCAAACCGTTTTCAGAAAAAAATGTCTCGCCGTTGAAGATAATTTTCAGTCCTGGATTAAGATAGGCAT
Source organism: Chryseobacterium sp. RR2-3-20 (assembly GCF_017808115.1). Lineage (NCBI taxonomy): Bacteria > Pseudomonadati > Bacteroidota > Flavobacteriia > Flavobacteriales > Weeksellaceae > Chryseobacterium > Chryseobacterium sp. RR2-3-20. Next base: position 44,188 of record NZ_JADQBD010000012.1, read on the forward strand.
AATTTCGGAGCATTCTTTCGATATACTCTTTTCTGAATTTGTAATGAACAAAAATTTCAGCATCCGGAGTAAAAGAAATCTCTGTACCGTTTCTGTCTGAGGTTTCTTTTTCAGGAAACTCTTCAGTAATAAGACCTCGGGAAAACTCCGCTACTTTCATTTTACCATCGCGGAACGAACGTACACGAAAATAATCAGACAATGCATTTACCGCTTTTGTTCCCACTCCATTAAGACCGACCGATTTTTTGAATGCCTTACTGTCGTATTTACCACCGGTATTCATTTTAGATACAGCGTCTACCACTTTCCCCAAAGGAATTCCACGACCAAAATCACGAATTAAAACCTTACCCTCATCTACTTTAATTTCGATTCTTTTTCCTGCTTTCATTCTAAATTCATCAATAGAATTATCCAGAATTTCTTTCAGCAAAATATAAATACCGTCATCTGCAGAAGATCCATCTCCCAGTTTACCGATATACATACCGGGACGGAGACGAATGTGTTCCTGCCAATCGAGGGTTCTGATATTTTCTTCGGAATAGTTGGGTTGTAAATCTTGTGACATATAAAAATCAGTAAACAGACAAAAATACGAATAAGAACAAAAAAATACGAATTTTAAAGCATGTTTTTCTATTCTTTTTCACTTTAAATAAACATCAAATTTTACATAAAGCCTGTGGAATATGGGATATAACCAAATTATACTTTTACTATTCTGCTTACCGAACCATTTTTGTCTGTTTTTTTGTTGATTTTTCAGTAAAAACTAACGAAAATACTTTATTTTAGTAAATTAAACTGAAATTCACCAATGATACAGCTTCCTAAATCTAAACTTCCGAATGTCGGGACAACTATTTTCAGCCAAATGACCCAGCTTGCGAATGAGCATCAAGCCATCAATTTATCTCAGGGATTTCCCGATTTCCCCGCAGATCCTCAACTTATTGCTTTAGCAGATGAGTATATGAAAAAAGGATTTAACCAATACGCTCCGCTAGGTGGAATGTTGCCTCTTAAAGAACGGATTGCCGAAAAAATAGAAAATTCTCATCAAGCTATATATCATCCTGAAACCGAAATCACGATTACCGCAGGCGGAACCCAAGCAATTTTCACAACCATTGCCACTTTGGTAAAAGAAGGCGATGAAGTGATTATTTTTGAACCTGCATACGACTGCTACGAACCCACTGTAGAATTATTCGGAGGAAAAGTAAAGAGATTTAAAATGAAGGCTCCGAACTATGAAATAGATTGGAATATTGTGAAAAATTTGATTGCCGAAAAAACAAAACTTATCATTCTCAACAATCCAAACAACCCTTCAGGAAAGATATTGCGTGAAGAAGATATGCAGGAACTTATTAAAATTGTAAAAGGAACCTCGATATTTATTTTGAGCGATGAAGTTTACGAAAATATAGTTTTTGATGAAAAAAAACATTTAAGCATCTGCAAATATCCCGAACTTAAAGAAAGAAGCTTTCTTATTGCATCGTTCGGTAAACTTTTTCATATCACCGGATGGAAAATAGGATATTGTGCCGCTCCGAAGGCTTTTACAGAAGAGTTCAGAAAAGTACATCAGTTCAATGTTTTTTGTGTAAACACTCCATTACAACTCGCATTGGCAGATTATATGAAAGATGATAGTAATTATCTCTACCTCAGCAATTTTTTTCAGGAAAAGCGAGATTTTTTAAGAGAAGGACTTCGCCAAACTTCATTTGAACTGCTCGACTGCGAGGGAACGTATTTTCAGGCTTTGAAATATGATAAAATCTCCGATAAAAATGATTTTGATTTTGCTCAGGAATTAACCATTCAGCATAAAGTAGCGACGATACCTTTTTCTTCTTTTTATCAGGATAAAATGAATGAAAATGTAATAAGGTTATGCTTTGCCAAGAAAACTGAAACTTTGGAAAAAGCGATTGAAAATTTAGCGAAACTTTAAAGTAATTTTTCTTTTGTCTTGAAACAAAAGAAACAAAATTCAAGACTGGAACTGTCGGCTAAAAATAAATTTTAGTCTCTAAAAATTCTAAACTTGCGCGATTCTCAATTGTTTTTACTTTCGAATTTTCGTCGCACTTCGAACAGAAGAATTTTCTTAACACCTCCAATTCCTAAGTCATTTTTGGTAACACAAAAAATTAGAGAATGCTTTAAATAAAAATCTTCCAGAGAAGCTTGAGCTAGTTTTTCCAGGATGTGGAATTTGTATAATTCAAATATAGGAATTTATGAAAAATGAGTTAAATAATATATCCTCCACCAATTTTCAAAATCCATTGACCATCTTTATATTCTGCAGAATAATCTGTCATGCTACTGCTTCCCCATTGCTTTATATAAAAAACATTAGGGTTACTTTTATTTCTCCTGATTTTATCGATTCCATAACTGGAAACATCAGTAATTTTCACATACTTTGGCTGTAATTTTACATCTTCAGAAACAAACAGAACATGGTATTTAGGTTTTATTTGATGAAAATAATCGCAGTCACTGATAAAAACTTGAAAAAAGTAATTATTATCTCGAAGATTTTCAGTCCCGTAATCAGGCAATAACATTTCATAAAGTTGCGTAAACTTATTGTTTTCAGATTTAAACATCGGATTCAAATCATTAAAATCATCCGTTCCATCACCATCTGAATCTTTATTATGAGGGTTTAAACCAAAACTATTTTCGAAAATATCATTATATCCATCACTATCAGAATCTTTTATTAAATCATCTAATTTTATTTTAAATAATTTACCATCTTCAATTGCAGAATAATCATCATAACCGGGTAAGCCAGGAACTTTTATGATTTTAACAAAACTTCCCTCAATCTCTAAAAAACCATTATTAATAATTGGTTTTTCCTGCACTTCGTTAATATAATAATGACTGAAACTTAATCCTAAAAAATAAGCAGAAGGCTTTTCGTTTTCAATCTTACAAAGCCAAAATCCAAGATTATTTCTGCCAAAAGCATACAATATATTATCTATTTTTTGTTGGTTAGAAAATGTAAATTGTTTTGAAAATTTATCATTAAAAATTTTAAATTCCGAATCATATTCTTTCCATTTCTTTTCCATAATCTCTTCTGAGTTCAATTCTATACTATCTTTTTTAAAACTTCTAAACTCTCTGAGATTAACAATCTGTAAATAATCTGGTTTTTCTGCAATAATCCGTTTCACATCATATTCCTGCATTTGCATATCATGGTTATCAATGATTAAATCTTCATCATTTTTTAAATGCTTCGTTAAGCTATCAGACGATTCAAAACATCTGTCTTCCACAGTTTTTGAACACGAAAAAATCAAAAATAATAAAAATAAATATCTCATAATAGCTTTTTTCTAAGATAGTGAAAAAACGCTTCCAAATTCATGAAAGCGTTTTAAAAAATATTATATAACTAACTTTTAATATTTTAAACATTAAATCTGAAGTGCATAATATCACCATCCTGAACGATGTATTCCTTGCCTTCAACAGAAAGCTTTCCTGCTTCCTTCACTTTAGATTCTGATCCGTAAGTAACAAAATCATTAAACTTGATAACTTCTGCACGTATAAAACCTTTTTCGAAATCTGTATGGATCACTCCGGCTGCTTGAGGGGCAGTCCAACCTTGTCCGATTGTCCAGGCTCTCACTTCTTTAACCCCCGCTGTAAAATACGTTTGAAGTTTCAGTAAATCGTAAGCTTTTCTAATTAAACGGTTTACGCCCGGCTCTGTAAGACCAAGCTCATCAAGAAAAATCTCTCTTTCTTCAAAAGTTTCCAACTCATTGATGTCTGCTTCAATCTGAGCTGCTAAAACAACAATTTCAGCACCTTCATTTTTTGCCATTTCTTCGATTTTAGGAACCCAATCGTTCCCGTTTTTAATCGAATTTTCGTCTACATTACATACATAAAGAACCGGTTTGTTGGTAAGAAGCTGTACATCTCCGATAATAGATTTTGTTAAATCGTTGACCACAAATTCTCTTGCATTTTTACCATCTTCCAAATGCTTTTGCAAAGCCTGAAGCGTTTCATACGTTAAAATATCTTCTTTCTTCCCAGATTTGATGAATTTTTTAGCTTTCTCAACAGCTTTTCCTACTGTTTCCAAATCTTTTAGCTGAAGTTCAATATCAATAATTTCTTTATCTCTTAAAGGATCAACAGAACCTTCAACATGCACAATATTTCCGTTATCGAAACATCTTAAAACATGAATAATCGCCTCACACTCACGAATATTGGCAAGAAACTGGTTTCCAAGACCTTCTCCTTTACTTGCCCCTTTTACAAGACCTGCAATGTCTACAATTTCTACAACAGCAGGAAGCACTCTTTCAGGATTTACCAATTTTTCGAGTTCGAATAACCTCTGATCCGGAACTGAAACTGTTCCCAAATTGGGTTCTATGGTACAGAAAGGATAATTTGCCGACTGTGCTTTAGCATTGCTTAAGCAGTTAAAAAGAGTTGATTTACCTACATTTGGTAAGCCTACGATTCCACATTTCATAACGAAATTATATTTTTATTGCATTATTAACCGTTTGGTTTATAACAGCGATTTCAAATTTTGACGATTAAAAAGTTTTCGCTAATTAGCTTTTACTTTCAGCGTGCAAAGATAATATAATTAACCTTATTTCAAATCTATAAGTATATTTATTTTCAAATTGATTTCCTGTTTTTATTTTATATCCTTTTTAAATGAACACAAAAAAATCTGTCGAAAAATTGACAGATTTTAATTATTATTATGTTTTTAATCTTATGGATTATCTCCAGTAGCTTCCTGTGCTAAAGGCACATCATTCGGTGCACTTGCAAGGGTTTTATCTAAGGTGAATAAAGATTCATCAGTTGCTCTGTCACCACCCGCAATTTTCAATTTATCTATTAGGTTTTGAGCCAATGTTTCTTCTTCGATCTGTTCCTGAACAAACCATTGCATGAAATTCCATGTAGCCCAATCTTTTTCATCCAACGCCATATCAACAATCTTATAAATAGAGGTTGTATTATCTACTTCATGTTTAAAAACATTATCAAAACATTCTGTAAGAGATTTTGGGTCGTTTGGCGGGGCAGGTATGGCTTCTACTTTTGGTTTTCCACCACGATTCAATACATATTCCATAAATTTTATCGAGTGATTTCTCTCTTCCTGCGAATGGCGGTAAAGAAAATTGGCAATTCCTTGATATCCTTTATCATCTGCCCAAATTCCGTAGGATAAAAATATGTGCGAAGCGTGAATTTCTTTATTCATCTGGTCGCTTAGAGCTTTTTCCATCGCAGATGAAAGTCTGTTGGTGTTCATAATTGTATATTTTTGATTTAATTAGTATTCAAAATACAAAAATGATTCCCAGAAAGTGTTTTTATAAAAACCAAAACTCGCATCAAATACAATGTGTTGATTTTCAATTATTTACATCTGTAATTTATAGTCAATCTAAAATAAATTCATTTAATAATTTAGAATTATACATTGTAAAAAAACAATCAATAAGTATTGTAATTACCTTTTTGTGATTTTCGCCAGATAAGAATTCTCCTCAGTAATCATCTTTTCTATTTTGAAACCATTATTTTCTACAGCATTTTTAAGAGTATTAAAGTCTAAATAAAGCCATTTTATAGGATCTTCAGTATCAGCTTTATAGTGTATAATATAATCTATTTCGCCATAATATCCTTCCGCCGGAATATAAACCCCACCATCTTCATCAGCATCAAACATGTAAATAATATCTGTACTGTCGATTAAAATTTGTCCGTTTTCATTTAAAAGAGAATATAGTTTTTTGAGGTAAATATCAATTACAATTAAACTCTGAAAAATCCCTGTGCCGTTCATCAAAAGAAGAATCGTATCGAAAGTTTCTCCTGAAAATTCCAACATATTTTGATTGACAGTTTTTCTTATTCCCCTTAATTGACAAACTTCAATAGATTTTGGTGAAATATCCAGCGCAGTAACATCCAAATTTCTTTCATTCTGAAGATAAAGAGAGTGAGAACCCGCACCTGCACCAATATCTAACACTTTACCTGAGGATAAAGTAAGGGCTTTTTTCTCAATACTATTCATCTCTTCAAAATCTCTGAAAAGATAACTTACCGGAAGTTCATCGAGTTCGGAAATAGAAGTTTCGGTCTGCAGATCTTCAGGATTTTTGTTGTGGAAATAATCTGAAATTGCCTGTCCCATTAAATCTTTCATCTGTAAATTATATATCCACAAAGATACTGTTATTTATTTTTGAACCATTCTACAAATACTTACTTTTATCATCTTAAAGTATGTTTCACGATTGGATTATTAATCCAATAGAATCATGAATTTTTTACTATTTTGCACGAAATTTCACATAGAAACAAAATCACATTTCGACCAGTTTGAAGAACTGAAAGAATTTTAAAAAACAAAAAATACCCGGATTTTTTGTAAACAATTATCAACAATCGAAAAATGAAAAGCATCAAATTACTTTTAATCCTGTTTTCGGGCTTTATATTTGCCCAACAATCGGTTTTAGACAAAAAAATAAATTCTATTATTAAAGATAAAAAAGCAACGGTCGGAATTTCTGTTTTAGGATTTGAAAATAATTTTCAATATCATAAAAATGGTAAAAAAAAGCTTCCAATGCTCAGTGTTTTTAAATTTCATATTGCTGCAACAGTTTTGGATTGGGTAGATAAGGGAAAACTTTCTTTGGAGCAGAAAATTTTCATAAAAAAGGAAGATCTTCTTAAAGATACCTGGTCGCCTATTCGTGATCAATATCCCGATGGAAATATTGAAATGAGTCTTGACGAAATCATCCGTTACACCGTTGCATGGAGTGATAATAATGGTTCCGACATTCTTCTGAAATTGATTGACGACACAGAAACAGTACAAAAATTTATAGATTCTAAAGGAATTAAAAATTTTCAAATTAAGAATAATGAAGAGCAGATGCACAAAGCCTCAAAATATGTTTACGAAAATTATACAACTACCCAATCTTTAGCATTGCTTTATAAGCAGTTTTTTCAGGGAAAAATTCTTTCAGAAAAATCTACACATTATTTATATAATATCATGCTGAACACGGAAACAGGCAAAAATAAACTTAAAGAACAACTTCCTCCGAAAACTGTTGCACACAAAACTGGCTCTTCTGGAAAATATGAAGGCTTAACAATTGCTGAAAATGACAGCGGAATTGTTACTTTGCCCAACGATAAACACTACTATATTGTCGTTTTTGTGAATAATTCTACCGAACCGGAAGCAGTAAACTGTAAGATGATTTCAGATATTTCAAAAACAGTTTGGGATTATTTTAATAAGTAAAATTTTAAGCTTAATTTTAAAACCATAAAAATGAAGCAGAATTTAGAAGATGAAAATATTTAAAGCAGCTTAAAAAAATTGATAATTTAATTATAAAAGAACTTTTAAAATGATTAAAAACATTGTAGTTATCGGAGCAGGAACCATGGGAAACGGTATCGCACACACTTTTGCACAAAGCGGATTTAGTGTAAATCTTGTTGATGTTTCTCAGGAAGCTTTAGATAAAGGTCTGAAAACCATTACTACCAATCTCGACAGAATAATTGCAAAAGGAAATCTTACTGAAGAGAAAAAAGCAGAAACTTTAGGCAATATTACAACGTACACGCAACTGAAAGACGCTGTAACCAATGCAGATCTTATCGTTGAAGCTGCTACAGAAAACCAAGATCTAAAGCTGAAAATTTTCACACAAATGGATGAATTTGCTCCCGAAAATTGCATTTTGGCTACCAATACATCTTCAATCTCGATTACAAAAATTGCTGCCGCTACCAAAAGAGCAGACAAAGTAATAGGAATGCATTTTATGAACCCTGTTCCGATTATGAAGCTGGTAGAAATCATTAAAGGCTTTTCTACATCGAAAGAAACGTTCGATTCTATCTACGAAATGAGCAAAACTTTAGGAAAAGTACCGGTAGAAGTGAACGATTATCCTGGATTTGTTGCAAACAGAATTTTAATGCCGATGATTAATGAGTCTATTGAAACATTATACAACGGCGTTGCAGGTGTTGAAGAAATAGACACGGTAATGAAATTGGGTATGGCACATCCTATGGGACCGCTTCAGCTTGCAGATTTCATCGGTTTGGATGTTTGCCTAGCAATTCTGACTGTAATGTACGACGGTTTCAAAAATCCAAAATATGCACCAAATCCTTTATTGGTAAATATGGTGATGGCAGGTAAATTGGGTGTAAAATCCGGTGAAGGTTTTTATGATTATTCTGAAAGCAAAAAAGCTGAAAAAGTAGCTAAAATGTTTTCCAAATAAACATTAACTGTGAAGTTTTGTTTCGGGCATTCTGTAAAACAAATTCTATTTTGTTGACATATTGACTTGCATTGGGAAATTCATTACTTTCACAATCCATGAAATTTAAAGAAAAAAACATTCAGATAATATTGGTCATCATCACAGTTTTGATGACCGTTTTTCGTTTTCTGCTTAATGAGAAAGGAAGAACCAGCCCAGATTCCATAAGATTTATGCATTTTGCAAAGGTTTTTCCTGTTATCGACAATACTATAACTCCATTGGGATATCCTTTAAGCATAAAGTTTTTCACATTTTTTGGTTTTGATGAGTTTTGGAGCAGTAAAATTGTAGGCTTAGCTGCTTTGGCTTTTATTCTAATTTTCACCTATCGCAAAAACTTTTTCTTTCGAGAAGCGTTGGTTACCTGTTCATTATTCAGTTTGGTTTCCCTCTTTTCTTTTACGATGAGTGAAGCTTTAATTCTGCCCTTCGTTATTGGGTTTCTTTACATTTCATCACAAATTATTATTGGGAATTTAGAAAAAGGGAAAGCAATCTTTTATTTAACCATAAGCTTAATTTTACTGTATAACATCAGATACAGCGCCTTATTTCTAATGGGTGGAACCGGGCTTTACGGCTTAATATTTTGGAAAAAAAAGCACGCATCTTCATTTATTATTTCTGGAATTCTGGCGGGCATTTTTGTTGTCCTTTACAAATTATTTTTCATCGATTATTTTAACGAAAACTACGTAAAAGAATCGCTCGAAATGGGTTTACACCCTACTTCCCAGCTTTTAAAAGAATTATTTTGGGGGCTTTGCACCACCTTCAACCCGTTTATTCACATGGCTAATCCGAACGGAGGAATTATCAATTACGGAATTTATGGTTTAGGATTAGTAAACATTCTGTTAATGATTTATTTTTTCATTATAAAACCGCTTAGCGAAACAGAAGTCTATTTTATTTTTATAGGAATTTTCGGAATTATCTGTTCATTTTTCATTCAGTATTTTTATCCTGTCAATGCAATCGATTTCCGTCTGCTTTCAGCTTTCAGCTTACCCATCTGGTTGGTATATTTCAGAAAAATATTTCAGAGATTTGAATGGAAAACGTATGCAATTGGGTTTTTAAGCATTTGTTCGGGATTATTCTTTACGCTTCTTTCTAAAGGCAACTATCTTGAAAACAGAAAAGAAGTAAAACAGTTTCTTAAAAATGAAAATCTGGAAAACAAACCTATAAAATTTTATCTTGAAGCCACAGAAGATTTGGAAAACATACAGATTGCAGAACTAATAAGCACCGTAAATGCCGATTTAGACATTACTTTCAAACCATCGGACACGCTTCAGAAGAATACCCTTACCAAGCATAAAGTTTTACAAAAAATTAAAATTGACAAGAACAAATACCAATAATTTTATATATCTTTGAGAAAGTTTAAATATTAAAAAAATGAAGTTACCAAAGTTTTTATTGGCAGATAATTCTGAGTTTCCTGAAGATTTATTTGTTGTACACACAGAATATCCAAGATTTATCTTAAACGTTGAAGAAGAAGAAGTTGAATGGCTAGATGATCTTGAAGGAGATGATGAAGAAACCATGGCAGATGAAGCTACTAAAGTAGTAGAAGCAGCATTTAAATGGTGCGATGAAGAGTTGGCAAAATACGACGAAGAAGAGGAAGATTAATTCCAATTATAAAATGAAGCTGCCCAATGGCAGCTTTTTTTACAAACTCACCATACAAGAGGCTGTCATTTTTTTGGCAGCCTTTTTCATTACAAAAAACAGATTTTTACTTTAATGTTCTTCATTTTTCCACATTAATTATCATATAATTTTATGGAAGAATATTTTATTAATTAAAAATTCTGAACGTTAAATTCTACATTTTTTAGCTCCTTCAACGCAGTTTTATATTATTTATCCGGATATATTAGTAAATTTGGAATATGGAAAGTTTTGGAAAAGATTTATTACGGAAAATTAAAAAAGCATCTCTCGAAGGTCAGAATGCACACGGAATTTTTTCCCCACCATACAGACCTTTGTTCAGCTACGATCAGATTTTAGAAAAAAATCCAAAGTTTGCTGCAGTTAACATTGTTCTCTATCTTAAAAATGATGAATGGCATTTTCCGCTCATTGTAAGATCTATTAACGAACACGACAGACACAGCGGACAGATTTCTCTTCCCGGAGGAAAACGCGAAGAACTGGATAAAGATTTTGCCGAAACCGCCATAAGAGAAACTTCTGAAGAAATAGGAATTGAAAAACCTTACGTAAAAATAATTCGTGAGCTCTCTCCTATTTACATTCCGCCGAGTAATTTTTATGTGTATCCTTATATTTCTTATACGAAAAGAAATCCTGAATTTATCTTACAGCAAACCGAAGCTGTAGAAGTGATAGAATTCCCCATTACATCGTTCCTGAATCTTTCTGGAACGCCAGAAATTATGGCACTTCCCGGAGCTGGAGGAAAAGAAGTTCCTGTTATTAATTTCAACGGATATATTATTTGGGGAGCCACAGCAATGATTCTAAGCGAATTCAGCCAGTTGATTAAAAAAATGTAACTTTGCGGATATTATGTTTAACTGAAATATGGCGAAGAAAAATATTTTCACCGATTCGTTCGGAACTCCTTATTTTTTAAAAAGACTTATTATTTTCATTCTGGGATTTATTTCTTACAGAAGATTTAATGGTTTCAATAAACTGAAAATTACAGGAACAGAAAATTTGGTAGATCTTCCCGACACGAATGTATTATTCGTATCTAATCATCAAACCTATTTTGCGGATGTCGCTGCGATGTATCATGCTTTTTGCGCTGTAAATAACGGATATTTAAATACCATTAAAAATCCTATTTATCTTCTTAATCCCAGAGTAGATTTTTATTACGTAGCTGCAGAAGAAACCATGAATAAAGGTATTCTTCCGAAAATCTTCAAAATTGCAGGAGCAGTTACTGTAAAAAGAACATGGAGAGCAGAAGGAAAAAACGTTAACAGAATGGTAGATCTTAGCGAGATTGATAATATCATGAAAGCTCTGGATAACGGTTGGGTAGCCACATTTCCGCAGGGAACAACTGCTGCTTTTGCACAAGGAAGAAAAGGAACCGCAAAACTGATAAAAAACCAAAGACCTATTGTAATTCCTATAAAAATAAATGGTTTCCGAAGAGCATTTGATAAAAAAGGACTTCGCGTAAAAGTTACGGGAGTAAAACCTACTATGGAATTTAAGAAACCTTTGGATATAGATTACGACAACGAAAATGCTCAGGAAATTCTATATAAAATAATGACTGCGATAGAACAGACGGAAGATTTTAATGTACTTCATACTTATGATGAAGAAATTAAAGCCAAAAAATCTGAACAGAATAAATCTCAAAATTAAAAATCAATGAAAAAGTTTTTAGGAATCTTTTTTATAGCATTGCTTGTATTGTCATGCAATTCCCAAAAAATATATTCCGATTACGATATCAGTTTTTCGAGAAGCGGAGGATTTGCTCCCACTTATGAAAATTTATTAATTAAAGGCAACAATGCTCATTACTCTTTCGAAGGTCGCGATCAAAAAATAAAACAAACCTTCAAAGTTTCCGATGAAGAACTTAAAATTTTGAATGATGTTCTGTCTCAAAACAACTTCAGACAAATACAGGAAGATCACAAAAAAATGTATGATAATATTACCACTTCTGTAAATGTAAAAAACGGTAAAAATTCTGGGAGTAAAAATGACGGAAGCATGATTATGCCGAATTATAAAACCAACTGGGGAAATATTGTTACTGCCTTTCAGGAAATCATTAGTAAAAACATCAAAAAATAACACAAAGTTGAGAACGCATTTCATTGCTATCGGCGGAAGCGCCATGCACAATCTCGCCATTGCTTTAAAAGATAAAGGTTATATAGTTACAGGATCAGACGATGCTATTTTCGAACCATCCAGATCAAGACTGCAAAAAAAAGAAATCTTACCTGAAGAATTAGGATGGTTTCCCGAAAAAATAACTTCCAATATTGATGCAGTGATTGTTGGAATGCACGCTCATCAGGATAATCCGGAACTGGCAAAAGCAAAAGAATTAGGTTTAAAAATCTATTCTTATCCAGAATTTTTGTACGAACAGTCTAAAGAAAAAACCAGAGTTGTTATTGCCGGATCTCATGGGAAAACAACCATCACATCTATGATTCTTCACGTACTGAATTTCCATCAGAAAGATGTAGACTTTATGGTTGGAGCTCAGCTGGAAGGATTCGACTGTATGGTAAAACTTACTGAAGATAATGATTTTATGGTTTTAGAAGGTGACGAATACCTTTCATCTCCCATAGATTTACGCTCCAAATTTCTTTTATACCAACCTAACATTGCTCTGTTAAGTGGAATTGCATGGGATCACATTAATGTTTTTAAAACTTTTGATGATTATATAGAACAATTCCGAAAATTTGTTGCAAGCATTACTCCGGGTGGCGTTCTTGTTTATAATGAAGAAGATAAAGAAGTAGTGAAAGTGGTAGAAAGTGCCGATAATTATTTCAGAAAAATACCATACAAAACGCCAGAATACGAAATTGTAAACGGTAAAGTTCTCCTTAAAACTGAAATGGGAGACGTTCCGCTTTCTGTTTTCGGAGCCCATAATTTATTGAATATGGAAGGTGCAAGACATATTTGCCATACTTTGGGAATTATGGATGAAGACTTTTATGAGGCGATTATGAGCTTTAAAGGTGCATCTAAACGTTTGGAGAAAGTAGAAAGAGAAGACAAAGGTATTTTATATAAAGACTTTGCACACGCTCCCAGCAAAGTAAAAGCTGCTGTAAAAGCTTTTTGTGAACAGTTTAAAAATCAAAAAAAATATGGTTTTCTGGAGCTTCACACTTATTCGAGCTTAAATCCTGTTTTCTTAGAACAGTATGACCACGCAATGGACGGATTGGATGAAGCAATCGTTTTTTATTCTGAAGATGCTTTAAAAATTAAACGTATGGAGCCTATTTCTCCGGATTTAATTAAAGAAAAGTTTAAAAAAGATGATTTAAAAGTTTTCACGAATGCTGAAGATTTACATCATTATTGGGATACTTTAGATAAAACTCAGGGTGTTTATATGATGATGAGTTCAGGGAACTTTGGCGGATTAGATTTATCTCACTAATTTTCTGAATTTTCTGTACAAATTTCATTTTTTTTAAATAAAAAGAGGCTGTATCATTTTTGATACAGCCTCTGCTAACAATAAATCTACTATAATAAGGAGTGAATTTTAATAATCACTTACTCGCTTAAATCAATTTGAACCATCCATTAAAGGAAATTTTCAATGAAATTGAGCAGTTTCGGTAGAATCTTTCATAGCAACTGTTGCTGAAGATCCGTTGGTAACAATATTCTGTACCTCATCAAAATAACCCGTTCCCACAAACGATTGATGTTTAACCGCTCTGAAACCCTGTTTTTGTAAAGCAAATTCCCTTTCCTGTAACTGAGAATACCCAGCCATTCCTCGTTCTTTGTATGCCAAAGCCAATTCGAACATTGCTGTATTGAGTGCATGGAAACCTGCCAAAGTAATAAACTGGAATTTATAACCCATTTTAGCCAGTTCTTCTCTGAAAGTTAGCATTTCACTTTCGCTAAGTTTTGCTGCCCAGTTAAAAGATGGAGAACAGTTATATGCCAACATTTTCCCAGGAAATTTTGCATGAATACCTTCTGCAAACCTTCTTGCCTGTTCCAAATCCGGGTTAGATGTTTCCATCCAGATAAGGTCTGCATATGGTGCGTAAGACAAACCTCTGTCAATCCCCTGTTCTACTCCATTTTTCACTACGTAAAAACCTTCACTGGTTCTTTCACCGGTAACAAATTTTTTATCTCTGTCATCAATATCCGAAGTTAAAAGATCTGCCGCATCGGCATCGGTTCTGGCAATAATAACACTAGGAACACCCAAAACATCTGCCGCCAAACGTGCCGCAATCAGTTTATTAATAGCTTCTTGAGTAGGAACCAGAACTTTCCCTCCCAAATGCCCACATTTTTTTGCTGATGAAAGCTGATCTTCAAAATGAACCGCTGCCGCACCTGCTTCTATCATTTGTTTCATTAATTCATAAGCATTGAGATTTCCACCGAAACCTGCTTCTGCATCGGCAATGATCGGAACTAAATATTCTTTTTCTCCTGCACCATTTACCGATTGTATTTGGTCTGCTCTCAATAAAGCATTATTGATTTTTTTAACCACAGAAGGCACAGAATTCGCCGGATACAGGGATTGGTCAGGATACATTTCGCCGGATAAATTGGCATCTGCCGCAACTTGCCATCCAGAAAGATAAATTGCTTCTAAACCCGCATCTACTTCTTGTACCGCCTGATTTCCTGTTAAAGCTCCTAAACCTGCAACAAACTCCTGATTATTCAATTTTTGCCAGAATTTTTTAGACATTTCTGTGGCAATGGTATAGTCTAATGTATATGAACCACGAAGTTTAAGAACATCTTCTGCAGTATAAGGTCTTTTAACACCGTTCCAACGCGGATTTTCTAGCCAGTCTTTTTCTAATTCCTGAATTTTTTCTTGTTTTGTTTTCATAATATTTGAGATTAAATTATTTATTTTCTGAATTTTTACATGAAATTTTAAATAAACGGATAGGCTTTTAAGGTTAAAAACTCTTCAAATTTTTCACTGAGAATTAGTTCGTTGAAAAGTTCTTTAGCCAAGGAAAATTTTCCATTTTTAAAACGATTTTCGCCTACATATTTCTCGATACGTTCGATTTCTTCAAATTCCCATTGCAAAATCATTTCGCGAGTCAGTTTTCTTCCATCATTCAAAACGGCATTATTTTTTAACCATTGCCAAATTTGTGTACGCGATATTTCTGCTGTCGCAGCATCTTCCATAAGGTTATAAAGAGCAGCCGCACCAATTCCCATAAGCCACGATTCTATATAAAGAATACCAACATTTATATTCTTTCTAACTCCTTTTTCAGTGATTTCCCCTTGTGGAATTTCCAAAAGTTGTTTTTCTGTTATTTTATAATCAAATTTTTTATCAATTTGATTTTTTGTTGGCATAAAACGGTCGAAAACGTCTTTAGCAACAGAAACCAAAGCGGGATGAGCCACCCAAGTTCCGTCATGACCATTTTTCACCTCATGCTCTTTATCCTGTCTTACTTTTCCGAATGCCAAACTGTTGGCTTCATAGTCGTTTTTAATAGGAATCTGAGCCGCCATTCCACCAATTGCGTGTACATTTCTTTTGTGGCAAATCTCAATTACCCTTTTCGAGTAAGCACTCATAAAAGGAGATTTCATAGTAACCTGATCTCTATCCGGAACTAAAAACTGAGGTAGATTTCTAAATTTTTTAATGTATGAAAATATGTAATCCCATCTTCCGCAATTTAAACCTGAACTATGTTCTTTCAATTCAAATAAAATCTCATCAATCTGAAAAGAAGCAGTAATAGTTTCTACTAAAACCGTTGCTTTAATACTTCCTTGTGGAATATCAAGATAATTCTGGGCAAAAACAAAAACATCGTTCCACCATCTTGCCTCTTTGTAATGCTCAAGTTTTGGAAGATAAAAATATGCACCGCTGCCATTTTGGATAAGCTTTTTGGCATTTCTGAAAAAATAAATTCCAAAATCTATTAATGAAGCCGAAGCCAAACTTCCATTTATTTCGATATGCTTTTCAGAAAGATGTAAACCTCTTGGACGAACTAGTAGAACCGCAGTTTTTTCATTAAGTCCGTAAGATTTCCCATTCTCATTCGTGAAATCTATTTTTTTGTTGACAACATCAGTAAGATTAATTTGTCCTTCCATGCAGTTTCCCCACGTTGGAGAATTGCTGTCCTCAAAATCTGCCATAAAAGTAGAAGATCCTGAATTTAAAGCATTGATAATCATCTTCCTGTTTACAGGTCCTGTTATTTCTACTCTTCTATCCAACAAATCTTCAGGAATCGGAGCACAAACCCAATCTCCGCTTCTGATATCTTCTGTTTCAGATAGAAATTTCGGAAGTACTCCTTTGTCGAAATCTTCTTGCATTTTTCTTCTTTCTTCTAAAAGTTCTAATCTTTTATTGTTGAAATTTTGATGTAATTCAACTAAGAAATCGACAAGATCTGGTGTAAAAATCTCTTTAAACTGCTGTTCCGATTGTATTTTAATTAAAGACTTAGTTTCCATAAGAAGTTGCTTTTATAATTTTAATATTGCAAACATAAATAAAAACTTTCACAATTAGCGAACTTTCGCTAAATTTTATAAAAAATTTTTTTGTGAAAAAATGCTTTTAATGCTTATTTTTGAAAAATGAACGCAGAAAGTGACTATATAAAAACGGTTTTTGGACTAAAACTAAAACAACAAAGACAGAAAAACAGCTGGTCTTTACAGGATCTTTCTGTAAAAACAGGTCTTTCAAAATCTTACCTCAATGAAATAGAAAACGGAAAAAAATATCCCAAACACGATAAAATAATCCTGCTTTCTGAAGCAATGCAATGCACTTTTGATGACTTGGTTTCTACAAAACTGGATAAAAACCTCACTCCATTCAGCGAGATTTTGCAGTCGGATTTTTTCAAGGAAATTCCACTAGAGCTTTTTGGAATCAATAAAAACAATCTTATAAGCATTATAAGCGATGCACCCAAAAAAGTAACCGCTTTCATTAATGCATTAATAGAAATTTCGCAGAATTACAACCTTGGGAAAGAAAGATTTTACTTTGCGGTTCTTCGTTCATTTCAAGAATTGTACGATAATTATTTTCCGGAAATTGAAGAAAAAGCAGTAATTTTCGCAGAAGAAAACAGTATTACAATAGGAAAAAACCTGCAAAGTGATGTTTTAGAAAAAATTCTTATAGAAAAATTAGGATATCAGATTCAATCTGAAAATTTCGAGCAATATGGCACTTTGGGAAATCTACGTTCTCTTTATATTCCCGAAAAAAAATTACTTCTTCTAAACAACAAGTTAGAACCAGACCAAAAAACTTTTATTTTTGCTAAAGAAATAGGATTTAACGTTTTAGATCTTAAAAATCGCCCAAATACTTATTCCTGGCTAGATTTTGGAAGTTTTGAAGAAATTCTCAATAACTATTATGCTTCTTATTTTGCAGGAGCTCTATTGATTTCGAAAACAGAAATTATTGACAAAACCTCTGATTTTTTTCTTCAAAACGAATGGAAACCCAATGGTTTTGAAGAATTAATTGAAAATTTCACACATTCTCCTGAAACTTTTTATTACAGATTAACCAATATTCTCTCTTCAGAACTTGGGATTAAAGATTTGTTTTATCTCTGTCTTGTAAAGAAGAAAAATACAGACAAAATACAGATTTTAAAAGAGTTACACCTCAACCATCAACAAGCGCCCCACGCAAATGCCACCAACGAACATTATTGCAGACGTTGGATTGCCGTGAAAAACCTTCAACATCTTAAAGAAAATGAAATTTTAACAGACGCACAAATTTCACATTATAAAGATCTAGGTTTTAGTTATCTGGTTATTTCAACATCGCAGAAGAATCCGTTTTCTGATGGAAGCAACAGAAGTTATTGCTTAGGAATTTTACTGAATACCCAAACCATTAAGAAAATTAATTTTATAAAATCTCCTACCCTGAAAACAGTAGACGTTGGAGTTACATGCGAATCTTGCAGTATTTCTAATTGTGAAGTAAGACAAGCTCCTCCTATTCGTCTGGAAAAAGATCACTTTAACCAAAACATGAAGAATGCCATTAATAAAATTAGAAAAGATTGTATGGGAAAATAAAAGATGTGTGAATATCAAATAATAATTTAAGCTCAATTATTTGGAATAATATTTTCTTTGGCTTAATGCCAATCATACATTCTTAACTTTATTCAACAAATGCACGCTAAATCCACTCCAAGACAGACTATAAAAAAAATTCTGCCATTAATATTAGCAACCGCTATCTTTATGCAGATGCTGGATTCTACTATTCTAAATACATCATTGCCCTCTATAGCAAAAGATTTAGAAGAATCTCCACTGAATATGCAGAATGCAATTATAAGCTATGTACTTACTTTAGCACTGTTTATGCCGGTAAGTGGATTTTTAGCAGATCGGTTTGGCACCAGAAAAGTTTTTGTTTTTTCACTCATTATTTTTAGTTTGGGCTCGATTTTTTGTGCGATTTCGCAAAGCCTGACACAATTGGTTATCGCAAGAGTTATTCAGGGAGTTGGAGGTAGCTTAATGACACCGGTCGGAAAACTGGCACTTATTAAAACTTTCGACAGAAACGAACTCCTTAAAGCAATGAATTTCGCAATTGTTCCGGCATTAATCGGTCCTGTTCTTGGTCCTTTGGTAGGCGGTTACATTGTTGATTATCTTTCTTGGCATTGGATTTTCCTCATCAACATTCCTTTTGGTATCTTAGGAATTGTTTTAGGATTACAATTTATGCCTAATTACAATTCTAAATCTACAGATTTCGATCTGAAAGGATTTTTGATATTTGCAGCAGCTTCTCTGCTTTTATCTATCTCTCTTGAACTTTTTGGAGAATCTAAAAATATAACACCAGTTCTCATTGTCTTTATTCTTGGATTTTTGTTTTTGTATTACTATTACAGACATGCTAAAAAAGGACAAAACCCAATATTTCCTTTAAGCCTTTTTAAGGTAAGAACATTTCGCGTAGGAATTGTAGGAAATCTTGCCACAAGATTAGGGATTAGTTCTATTCCGCTCTTGCTCCCGCTCATGATTCAGGTGGCTTATCACCAAACTGCAGTGGTTTCTGGATGGATTGTTGCACCAATGGCATTAACTGCCATGATAGGAAAATCTTCTGTAATAAAAATTCTCAATAAATTTGGTTATAAACGTACACTCATGGTGAATACGATTGTAATCGGAATTTTAATTTGCTGTTTGGCAATCCCGAATATCCACAGTTCAATTTACTGGTTTGTTCCTATAATTGTAGTGATGGGATTCTTCAATTCTATACAATTTACGTCCATGAACACAATTTCGATTGCAGATTTAAGAAACTTCCAGACAAGCAGCGGAAATTCACTTTTATCTGTTAATCAACAGCTTGCCGTAGGATTCGGAATTGCATTTGGCTTAATTGTTCTCAAAATTTATGAAAATAATACCGAGCTTATTCATCACGAAGTCCATCAAGCATTTAGATTTACATTTCTTACCGTAGGAATACTAACCATACTTTCCTCACTTGTTTTCAGAAGATTGCATATTTATGATGGTAAAAACATGAAATCTCAAGATTAATTTTATACTTACCAAACATCAATGCTTATCTCATCAGAACATATTATTTTAGTATCCATAAAATATAGAAATTATGAAAGCAGAATTTGAAAATATTCCACTTAAAAAAAATGAAACTTTAAAAAGATTTGAAATTGAAGTCAATGGGCATTTTGCATTTATTAATTATAAAGAGAACGGCACACAGATTTCACTTATTCATACCGAGGCAGACCCCGAACTTTCCGGTACTGGAGCAGCGGCGGCTGTGGTAGAAAAAACACTTTATTATATTGAAGAAAGCGGAAAAAAACTTCTTCCTTTTTGTCCTTATGTTTTTGCATACATCAAAAAAAATCCTGAATGGAAAAGAATTGTTGATGAGAAATTCAATGGATACGAAAATATTTAAAAGATCCAATCATAATTAAAAAACAAATAAAAAGCAACTGAAATATGATGTCAAATATTGGTTTAATCGTTGAAGAAAGAGCTGCAGACATAGGTAATTTTTTAGTAGGAAGACTTTTACCTTTTCGGGAAAAAAGATCTGTAGGTCCTTTCATTTTTATCGATCACATGGGGCCAACCTGTCTAAAAGAATATCAGAATTTTGATGTTCCTCCACATCCGCATATCGGGCTTTCTACCCTAACTTATCTTCTGGAAGGATCTATTTTTCATCGTGACAGCATTGGGTCGGCAACAGAAATAAAACCGGGAGCCGTTAATTGGATGACTGCAGGAAAAGGAGTGGTACATTCTGAAAGAACTCCCGAATATTTAAGAAATTCACCACAATTTCTCCATGGTTTCCAGATTTGGGTGGCTTTACCGAAAGCATTAGAGCAAAGTGAGCCATCATTTTTTCACATAGAAGCAGAAGAAATTCCTTCGTGGAAGGATGGAGATATTGAATATAAACTTATTGCCGGAGAAGCTTTTGGCAAAAAATCTGCTGTTCCCACTCACAGTCCGCTTTATTTTGTTGAAATTAAAAGCAAAACGAAACAAAAACTGAATATTGGTCATCATATTTTTGGTGAAGTAGGAATGTATGTTTTAGAAGGTTCGGTAAATATTGAAGGAAATGATTATGGCACCAAACAACTTTTAATTGCAAAAAATGCTTCTCTCTGCGAGTTTGAAATCAACGAAAATACTACGATATATCTTTTTGGTGGTGAACCATTTCCTGAAGAAAGACATATTTTCTGGAATTTCGTGCATTCAGACAAAGAAAAAATTGAAGAAGCAAAGATTAACTGGCACGATCAAAACCATGAGGCATTTCCTCTAATCCCAGGAGATGATCAGGAATACGTACCGCTTCCTAAAGCTATTCTGAATAGAAAATAGTTCTTTAAAGTTTTATTTAAAACCCATCAAAATGAAAATATTAGCATTCGCAGGAAGTACTTCTTCCACATCCATCAACAGAGAACTCGTAAAGTTTGTTTTAAAAAGTTTTCAGGAAAACGAAATCAATTTAATTGATCTTAATGATTATTCTATGCCTGTTTTCTCTGTAGATCTTGAAAAGAAAGGATTTCCAGAAGAAGCCCATCAATTCTTACAACAGATTGAAGATTGCGATGTCATTATCTGCTCTTTGGCAGAACACAACCGTTCTTACGCTGCGGCGTTCAAGAATATTTTCGATTGGGCATCGAGAATCAATGTAAAAGTTTTTCAGGATAAACCAATGTTTCTAATGAGCACTTCTCCCGGAGGTTATGGTGGCGGAAATGTGATGAACGAAGCAAAGAAGTTTTTTCCAAACTTTGGAGCAGATATTAAACCCAAATCACGCAGTTGAAATTTTTTGAGATAAGTCTATGGGGTAATCCCAAATTCCGACGAACCATTTTCTGCGTTTTTTGGTGAGTGCAATC
>NZ_JADQBD010000130.1:0-3032 GCF_017808115.1 Chryseobacterium sp. RR2-3-20
ATAACGGCTTTAACAGTTGTGCAGTTTATAAACAAAACTTATTTCAATCGAAATATCAACAACTTAAAAGTCAGTATTATTTAAAATGCACAACGGGTTACTTAACATTATTAATTACTAAAAAAAGAGCAGAAATTACTGCTCTTTTAATTTACTCTTAATATAGTTGCTAATTGCTGGTATAACATTATCAAAATGAAGCAATCTATGGTTATCTTTTATTTCAAGAATTTCAGTAGTTTCATGTACGGAAACAAAATTTTTATCACTAGTAAATAAATATTTTTGATTCAAAATTTCGTCTGTTTTTGAAGCAATAATTAAAGCATTTTTGGGATGCTGAATTTTCATCAATTGTGGTAATATAAAACCAGGAAAATCAAAATTAGCAATACGTTTATCAATATCCAGCAAAGGACTTGTTAAAATCAAAATGTCATTCTCCCCATTTCGCATTTCTCGAAGTTGATAAGCAAAATTGGCTCCAGTAGAATCCCCAACAATAATTAGCTGATTGTTATTCTTATATTGTTCATGCTTGTCTTCAATTAAAAAATTTATATCAGAATCATTATTCCATTCCAGAAAATCATATTCAAACTGATCCTTAAAATAATCTTTTAGATTAATAAATTTTCTTGAATGTCTGTCGGAACCTAAACCGTGAATGTAGAGTAAGTTTGGTTTCATTTCATTTTCTTTAAATTATCAATCCCTTTTTGTAAAAAATTTACATATTCCTCCCTAACAGATTTTGGTTCGATCGACAAAATGCGCTCTGCATGGGTCAAAAGTTCTTGGTAGAAATCGTAGGTTGGTACCAAAGTTAATTCAATTTTTAATTGTTCATTAGTATCAGTTAGAATTTTTTGAGTATGGTGGATTGGTAGTGACTTCACAAACATGCCTTGCCAAGGTTCAAAAGAAATGGTAATGGTCGTTGGTTCTTCTCCAACTGTAGAAATAATCCCAAACGAGTTAACAAACAAAGCATCAATGTCGACTTCTTGTTTTTTAAAAGTTGAACGAGAAATAGCTAGTTCGGAAATTCTATCCAATCCAAGTGTTTTTAGGAATAATTCCTGTCCGTCATGATCGTTTGCTAAAAGATACCAGCGATTCCGAAATTCTTTTAAAGCATAAGGCTGTACAACTTTTTTTCTTGGAATACCTTCCCAATGTTTGGTATAATTGAAGCTTATAATTTTGGAACTTTTTATCGCATAAATGATTCCTTCGAGGTTTTCTAATCCGGATGCCTGACGTTTTTCAAAATGCATAAGCTTCTCATAATTTGCAGTCTGTTTGTAAGCATTTACCAAAAGAAGATTGTCAAAAATAGTTTGTTCTGAGTAATCATCAATATCTCTAACAATTTGGTAAGTCATTGTAGATCGCTTGAACTTGATTTCAACCCCCAACAATTCTTCCATAATTTTACGATCCCTTTGGAAAGTTTTTTCGCTGAAAGCCAATTCAACTTCGGAATCTTGATGGTTTTTTTCTTCTAGATGTTTTGAAATATCTTCAAAAGAAGCACCTTGCGGTTTTGCTCTCAGATACGTTACAACGTTCATTAATCGTAACATTTGATCTTTTTTTGCCATTGTTTTAAATTTTATACTGCAAACATAAAACAACAAATGGACAAAATATGTCCATTTGGTAATTTTTTTATAAAAGTTTAATTTTTTTTATAAAATAAAGCGTCAACTTCTTTTGTTCCAAGTCCTTCCTTCATTTTTTGAGTAATAAAGACCTTTGGCAGTAATTCCTAGGATTTCTTTACCGGTGTCTGTAAGATCTTGGAACTCACCTTGTGTTGAAGAACCACTGAATCTTATACTCCAAGTTCTACCATCGTTGGTAGAATATTCTAGTTTTTTTGCATCCTTTGGGCTAATTCTAATAAGTTCTTTCCCTTTGTTAATCATTGTTGGCATATCTATTTGATTTTAAATTATACCCCAAAAGTAAAATGTGATAAAGTCAAACCGTGACCGACAAAATATTTATTTTGATTTTTTTTAAAATGGACCCACGATATTTAATAGAGAAAAATCTGGTTTGAGTGTGAGATAAAGAAAGGTTTTATCAGCACTATTAACATTCTTATATTTTCCATCTATAAAGATTTGGGTACCACTAAAAATCTGCTCTAAGGAATTGATAATTTCTTCTTCATGAACAATCGGCAGCTTAGTAGAATGTTTGGATCCAAATTGAATTAAAACTTTTATTATTGGATTAAAGATGGAAATGCGTTTTCCTAATTTAGCTTTTAATTGTTCATTAATTTCCTTTCCACTACCATAAAAACAATATACGGAAGTTAACTCTGGAAATAAATCCAAAACCTGATATTTCATTCTTATCAAATTAATATATTCAGGAACCGACAGCATTTCTTTTTGAAAATGATGATATTCTGTCCATTGTTTCAAAAGCAATTCCGCCTGAATAAATATTTGAAGCAATTGATTTTTCTGTCGGGCAATTTCTATATTATTATTACTTTGATTACCAAATGTTTTAATCTCTTTTGCTTCTTTGAGGTGATCTTGTTTTTTTAAGAGTTCTTTTTCTAAGATTAAATTTTTATACTCTACTTCTAACGGTGCTAAAACCATCAGAAGATCAGCATGTTCTATTAAAGAATTATCATTAAGGAATTGCCTATATTTTAAAATTAATTGTTGCAAATATGCTTCCGCATCAGTTTTCTGATCATTGATCGATCTGGCTTTCTCATAATCTTGATCCTTAATGAAATTGATTTTTTTCTTCTCTAATCGGACAATCTTAAGTTGTGCTTCTAATAATTCTTCTTTGGCCAAAAGGTTTTCTAAATCCATATTTTTTTGCCAAATCTACAATCGCAAAAACCCAAAACGTGTCCAATATAAAAGATTCTCATGCGAGAATCTTTAGACAACTCGTAGTGCACTATCAAACGAGATTTATTTTTAGGTTGTTTATATTTCTGTCAAAAATAAATCTATTCAAAAACTGAATAGTTGTAAGGGTTGTAA
>NZ_JADQBD010000131.1:0-3019 GCF_017808115.1 Chryseobacterium sp. RR2-3-20
TTTGTAAGTTAGCAGTATTGAAAAAGCATTCGCTACGTTTGGTGTTTCTTGAACTTTTAGTTCTTCGAAATCCTGCACTTCGCCAATACTTTTTCCGTTAGCCGTAATTTTATCCCAATGAAGCACATAATCAATATTTTAGGAATTTTATCAATTTTTTTTTCATATACTAATCTTAAAGCTGAAACTTGGAATGAGCCTTGGCAAAAAGAAATTATAGAGAAATCTGATTA
This sequence comes from Chryseobacterium sp. RR2-3-20, assembly GCF_017808115.1. NCBI lineage: Bacteria > Pseudomonadati > Bacteroidota > Flavobacteriia > Flavobacteriales > Weeksellaceae > Chryseobacterium > Chryseobacterium sp. RR2-3-20. The sequence goes on from NZ_JADQBD010000131.1 coordinate 234, forward strand.
TTTTGTTTTTGGTGAAGTGATAGAGAATAAAGGAAAAGATGCAAAAGTAATAATCAATAAAAATTTTGGACAAAATAAGATTAATGATACTATTACTATTAACAATTTTTTCTTGTTAAACTATACTAGTAATTCTGGAGAAAACATAAAATTTCCACTTACAAAAGGAACTTCATACTATCTATTTCTAAAAAAAAATGACTCCGGAAGTTTCTCGTTACCTACACCAACTTCTGGATTTGCAAATATCGATGAAAACAAAAAAGTCTATGCAACTTACAGACACAGTTATCATATGGCTCTAATTCCACAAAACATTTATGAAATGACTTATAAAAATATTTGGAATTATTACAAGAATAAGAAATTTGACAAAGAAGAAATTATGACTTTCATAAATAAGGAATTAAGTGAGAAACCTGCAACATTTGATGATAAGGAAATTGACACTTTTTTTCTACAACATTCTGCTTTAGAAACTGCATACTTACTTGATTTAGCACCAAATTTGTATGAAGTTTTAAAGTTTGCAAAATCAGATAATTTTCATTCAAAAGTTTCAGCTATTCAACTTTTGGGAAATTACAAAAATGAAAAGGCGGAAAGTTTTTTGTTTAGTATTGTACAAAATGATGAATTTGATAATTTTCAAAAAGTGGTTGCAATTTGGGCTTTGAAAAAATCAAATAATAAAAAATATATCCAAAAACTAAAAGAAGTTAAGAATAAATTGTCAGACAAAGCAAAAGGATTTGGTGGAAATTTAATGGATCCGAGAGTTGGAACACATTTTCCAAGTCCAAAAGAAGCCGTCGAAAAAATCTAAAAAAAACTACGGCTAACATAGTATTTGCAAAAGGCGTGGTTGAATTTATAATAGAACTACCAGTTACTTTTAGTCGCAACTTGCTTTTCATATTGTATTTTTTTGTAATTTAACAATCTGAAAAAGCAATTTGCTTCGTTCGGTCGAAATTGAACTTTTTGTCCAATTTAGCCCGCCCTTCGCAAATACTTTTTCCGTTATACGACATTTTATTGAAACACCGCATAAAAAAATGGAAACGAATATAATTTATAATCCGAAACCACGATTTGAAACTGAATATTATCTGAAAAAACGAAAAGAAATCTTTTTAAAATATTATAGCGGCATAAAAAATACTAAATCACTCATTACTAAATCAAAATTTTGGATTTTAATGCAAATTGAGCTTCTTAAATTCTCACCACTAATAAATCTTTACTTTGGAAAAAATAAAAAAAAATAAATCATTGGAGTTCGCTTTTACTAACAAAAGATTGTATATGAATCTTGTTTTGGGAATTTTATGGTTAGGAATTGGAATCAGTTATTTCTTTGAAGATGATACAAAATTAAAATACAAACCTTACATCGTTACAATTCTCGGAATCACGTATTTATTATTATTTCTTTATGAATTCAAACAAAAGTATTTTGAGATAACAAAAGACAAAATTAAAATCAAGTCAATCCCAAGTAAAGAAATTGACTTGAATGAAGTAACAGAAGTAAAATATTATGCTGACGATTATACTTTTAAAACACCAAGTAAATCTCTAAAAATTTTAAAATCACAAATTAACAAAAAACAACTTCCTGAATTTGAGAATTTCTTTAACAATCTGCAAAATAACTTAAAGAAAAACGTCGTATAACATGGGTTTGGCAAAAGCGGGGCGGAGAGTTATCATTTAGAAGATTTCAGCACTTTTAGCCGCAAAAAACCATTTCGTTTTTTTATTTTTTGTAATTTTGAAAAAACGAAAATGGTTTTTGCTAAGTTCGGGTTTAGTTGGTAGTTTTGTCATTCTTAGCCCCGCCTTCGCCAAGCCCTTTTCCGTTATGTGAAAGCCGATAAAAACCCTGCATTAAATCAAAATTTGAAAATTATTTTGTAATTTTGAGTAAAATATTTGAAAATGGATATTCAAACAAGGAAATTAGAATTTATTCAAGAGTTTTTGAAAATTCAAAGTGAGGAAATTATTTCTCGCCTTGAAAAGATATTGAAAAATATTGATGATGATTTTTCTCCATTAACAATCGAGGAATTCAATTCTAGAATAGATCAATCACTTGAAGATTCAAAAAATGATAAGGTTATTGAATCCAATAAATTAATGGCTGAAATAAAACAATGGCAATAAAAATATATTGGACCAACTTTGCAAAGAAACAACTAAGAAACATTTTCGATTATTATAAAACAAACGCAAGTCCACAAATTGCTCAAAATATAGTTGTCGGAATTGTAGAAAAAGTAAATTCTTTGGAATTCCAAACTGAAATTGGACAAAAGGAAGAGCTACTTTTAGACAGAAAAGAAAATTTCAGATATTTAGTTTTCAAAAAATATAAAATCATTTACTGGTTTAATAAAGATAAAAACAGAATCGAAATTAGTGATGTTTTCGATGCAAGACAAAATCCTATAAAAATTAAAAGGCAAAAGTAATTCGGCCTTCACATAACATAGTATTATTACAAGTCTTTATACAAAGTCCCATAAACACTATATTTCCTTACTTTTTTCATTAATTAGATACAACATAAGTATAACAAATTAAAAAACTTCGGTAAACAGATAGATTCCCGCCTTATTCTGTTTTGCCTGGAAATTTAACTGCTGATATTCAGGAAGCACAAAACAGTAATAAGAATGGCTTGCTTTAGCAAAGCCATTAATTATTAGTAATTCATTCAGACATTCGCCATTAGGCAGAATGACATAAGCCAGATCTCTCAGCCAAAAGTCTGTGCG
>NZ_JADQBD010000132.1:0-2751 GCF_017808115.1 Chryseobacterium sp. RR2-3-20
AACAGACCTTTACTTTCTTTTTTTTTATTTTTTCTTATCCCGAACTTTCTAAGAAGGAAATTCCAAAACTTCGATTGATGGGGATAATTGCTTGTGACAACTGCATGCAAAGCGGTTGGAAGAAAGGGAAAAGACAGCGGTATGGCGACAGGAATACTTGGACTGGCGGCATACTGCTGTGCGCGGTGACGGAAGTGTATAGACGGCAGAGAAAACCGGTTGTTCAGAATCAGAAAAGTGAATGCCGGCTATGTACTGGAGGAACTTGGGAAAGCTTTGGCAAAATGGGGAAACAAGTTCGCAGAAAAATGGTGTATTACAAAACTTTCAACTAACTGCAATAGTGAATAATATACTACTGGTAACAAGCGGCTGGAAAGACAGCGGTATGGAATGCTAAAAAAAAATGCGTAGTGTGGGCATTTTCAGCAAGTGCCAAAAACATACTATAAATATTTGCCTATGAAAACCAAATGTTTTTGGTGTGTGCTGAAAATAATGCGGCTGGAAAAGTATTTTTTTTTAAGCGTGGAATACTGCTGTGCGCGGTTACGGAAGCGACTGTATTGCCACTAAACTTTTCCTTTGAAAAAAAGCAATACAGTGGCTGTAGGAACTGGCTCAGTCCCGAAACTTTCTGCACCATTTTTCTGCATCCTTAGCAGGGTGGTGGGGATTTGTTGGCTTACTAATGGAAAACAAATCTTCTAAATGATGACGACACGAGCGGCTGGGAGGCGGTGGCGCAAAAGGGCTTTGCCCGTTGCAAGGAAAGCATTTTTCATAATCTCAAATTATAGGGACACCTTGTTGGCAGTTGCTGTAACGCAGTGGAAGCAATCCCCGAAGCGATGGCGTGTGCGTATAATTTCTATTATGTTATTTGCTGTGGCAGAGCGGGGAATTTTAACGACCACCAGAATAATAATCATAATTGATATTATTTTCGGATAAAAATTCAGTGAACAAATCGAAACTGTTTACCTTGCCACCAAATTTTTTTACCAATATTTCTTTCAGGTCGGAAAACTGACAATTCAGAGCCCTACAAACTGCACTTACATTGGTAACTTTTGCACTTCGCTCATATTCAAAATCTTCGTTCAGATCCTGTAATTCTATGTCAATCTGTGTAGGATTAACATAAAACCAAATACGGCGGCCAAAATCATCACGAAATACTTCCATCGGTACTATCTTTTGAATAATCTTCCTGGGAAAAATCATTCTCATTGCGTAACGGGGCCTGCCCTGAACCAATATGTTCACTGCATTTTGGACATTCAAAATCAAAAATCCAATGTTCTTCGGAAACATTTTCTGTATCGAGTTCTGATCCTTTACCTTTCCAACCGCATTGTGGACAGGTGAAATCTTCGTTATGAAAAGTTTTAAGATTGATTTGCATTGCAAAATTTTTTATTCAGAGAAAATCCCAATAAGTTTTTCGTTGACGTAGTAGTTGGTTCTGCCGACTTTTTGAGGAACGAGGATTCCGGAATCGGAAAGTTTTTTGAGCCAAGTGGAAGCGGTTTGCCTGTGCGCTAACCCTCTTTTTTCCAAAACTTCAATTTTCAAATAAGGCAAGGTGAACATCAACTGTAATAAGTCGTGATTGTAGGACGCTCCCAAGACTTTTTTCATTTTGGCTTCTGTTTCCTCTTTCAGTTCTAACAATTTTTTGATTTTCTGAACGGTGGTTTGCGAAGTTTCAATTAAACCATTTAAAATATACATCACCCAATCCTTCCAATTTTCTTTTTCAGTTACTTCGCGCAATAACTGATAATACAGGGCTTTGTTTTTTATGATAAACGAACTTAAATATAAGACCGGCATTGACAACAATTCCTGCTGAACCAAATACAGTGCATTGATGATTCTGCCTGTTCGGCCATTACCGTCTGAAAATGGGTGAATGGATTCAAACTGATAATGGATTAAAGCCATTTTTATTAATGGATCTAATTCTGAAAGTTCGTCATCATTAATGAATTTTTCCAAAGCGGAAAGTTTCTGAATAATTTCGTCTTCACAGCAGGGTGGTGTATAAATGACATCCCCTGAAATTGCATTTTTCAGCGCTGTTCCAGGCGTGTTTCTGATTCCTGCTTCATTGTTTTTTATGGTTTTTACAATTTCCACCATTGTTTTGGTAAGCAAAAGACCTTTGTGTTTCCGCATACTTTCCAATCCCCTGTATAATGCTTCGCGGTAACTTAAAACCTCTTTTGCAGACTGGGTTGCTTCGGTGATTTCTGTGGTGGCTTTATAGAGTTCGTCCTGTGTGGTGACAATGTTTTCGATTGCGGAACTGTCTTTACTTTCCTGCAGAACAATTGTGTTAATGAGCAACTGCGGTTCGGGAATAGAAGAACACAAACCGTTGAGTTCTGCCAAATGTCGTGAAGCAGAGATTAAGTTTTTATATATTTCCGGTGAGAGTTGCAGTGATTTAGGCGGTAAATCAGGCAAATCATTGTAGGGTGTGTTTTTGTTGTAAGCCATTATATGTTGAATGCTTCGACATTAAAAAATAATTATGTCGAAAATATTGAAAATTTTCGACATAAACAAAATAATGTGTCGAATGGTTCGACATTAAGAACTACTAAATGACCATTGTGGAAAACTAATCATAAAATATAAACTAAAAAAAATTTGATTATCCGTTTTTAATCATAACCCTGTAATGTTAGCAATAATAAGCCTTTCAAAGAGGCTATCTCCAAAATATCTTCGATTTAGCTT
>NZ_JADQBD010000133.1:0-2579 GCF_017808115.1 Chryseobacterium sp. RR2-3-20
AAAAGTTTATTGAAACAAAGTTCAATAAACTTTCTATATCATCAGTAACAATCAGTAGTACAAAGAATTTTACCAACTATTTTTGACTAATAAACCTTAATCAATAAAAAAACTACTTACGGTTAGGAAAGTAGTTTTTTTACGATAACAATTGTTTTATTTTTTTCTCCAGTGAGTAGTATTTCTTGGCGGATCTCCTTCAAATACTTGTGTAAGTGTTTTGGTAGAATCTGTCCTCATCAAGGTTGGATTTCCTTTATCAGGATTTTCTTTTTCTTTTGAAGCGGTTCTCCAATGAGTGGTGTTTCTTGGAGGATCACCAGGAATCATTCCTGTTGAAGCAGAATCTCTTGCCATTAACTGAGGTTCTGCGTTTTCTTTTGTAGCTTTCAAATCTTCTTCGAAACTGTCATCAGACTGTCTGCATGAAATGCTGCAGATTCCAATCATTGCTAAACTAAATAGTATAAACTTGTTTTTCATTGTACTAGGATTAATGATTAACTTATTGTGATGTTTTTTGATGCTCGAAAGTACTTAATAACTCCACTTGAAACAAGAAATAGGGGGTTCGATTTATAAATTTTTACCAGTAAAAAGTAGAGTTATTACTTAAATAAGCAATTTATAATTTAAACTAAGGTACCTGAAATAGCTTATAATAAATAGTTTTTACGTATTTTTGATGAAATTTCTTAGTGAGAAACTAATGTTTAAAAAAATTTTTTCTTCTTTCTTTTTGTTGCTTGCTGTATTGCTGTATGCACAAGATTATTATTCGAAATTGAGAGAGAAATATTATAAATTTGAAGAAAACGATTCCAGAGCATTTGTATTTATTAATCAGTATATCCAAAAAGCTAAATCGGAGTATAATAACGAAGAACTTTTTCAGGCATATAAAGATGCGATATTATATTCGGAAGAAGACAAATTGCTTTACGCAGATAGTGCAATTGACGCTGCAAAAAAATCCGGGAAAGATGTACTTATTGGAGATGCATTTTTAAGTAAAGGTGCAATTTATTATTTCAATAAGAGGAAATTTCAACCTGCATTGGAAGAGTATCTAAAAGCGTATGAATACCTTAAAGATTCTAAAGACGATTTTTTAAAATATCAAAATCTTTATCATATCGGAGTAGTAAAAAGTTATCTAGGTTACTATGAGGAAGCTTTGGAAATATTCAACCAATGTATTGCTTATTTTCAACCAAAGTTATCGGATAAACTCCATAAAAACCTGTTGTTTAATAATAGAAAAGGGTATTTTAATTCTCTGCATCAGGCAATTATATGTTATCAGATGTTGGGAAAAAATTTGGAAGCAGACCATTTGCTTAGCAAAGCTATGAGCGCATTGCCTTCTTCCAAAGATTTTCTTTTGGAAAAAAGTTACTTTAATAAATGCTTAGGAATTTCAGAATTCAGGAAAAAGAATTACAACAAAGCAATTGTTTATTTTGATGAATCTTTGCCGGAATTAATTAAAATTAATGATTTTACCTGGATTTCTTATATCTACTATTATAAAGGCAGAAGCTATGAAATTCTCGGCAATCATGAGTCTGAAGTAAAAAATTATAAAAAAGTAGACTCTATTTTTAATAAAAATACTTTCATTCTTCCCGAAGTAAGAAAAAATTATGAAGGTCTTATCGAGTTTTATAAAAAAAACGATAACCACAAGGAAGAACTGTATTATACCAATCAGTTACTGAAAGCAGACAGTATTATCGCTTCGGATTTCAAATATCTTTCAACAAAAGTTTATAAAGAGTACGACACAAAAAAGCTTTTGGAAACAAAAGAAGATCTGGAAAAAAGTAACTCTTTTAATAAAATTTTTATTATCGTATGTCTTGCTGTAATTGGGTTTTTAGGTTTTGTAATATTTATGAGACTGAAAAAACAAAAAGATATTCAGAAAAATTATGAGGAGTTGCTTAAAAAGATGCAAGAAAGTAAAAATCAGTCTCCGGAACTCCCAGTTCTGAAAAGTGAATCTGCTTCTACAACAGATACAGGAAAGAACATCAAGTTTGATATCTCTATTGTGGAAAAATTGTTGAGCGACATTCAAACATTCGAAAAAAATAAAGGTTATCTGGAGCAGGGATTAACTCTTAAAAAGCTTGCAGAACAGTTTAAAACCAATACTTCTTATCTTTCTCAGGTAATAAATGAATATAAAGGAAGTAATTTTAATACCTATATTAATGTATTAAGAATAAATTATGCAACACAAAAAATCTATAATGATAAAGAATGGAGAAAATATTCTATAGAACATATTGCTTCTGCATCCGGATTCAACAACAGACAGAGTTTTTCTAATACATTTCTGGATCAAAATGGTATAAGACCAGCCGATTTTATCAAGAAAAGGATTAGTGAACTAGAAGAGCAGAAAAAATAACAGTTAATATATTATCCTGCAAAAAATAAAATCTAACTTTCAATTGGAAGTTAGATTTTTTATGGTTTATTAGTCAAAAATAGTTGGTAAAATTCTTTGTACTACTGATTGTTACTGATGATATAGAAAGTTTATTGAACTTTGTTTCAATAAACTTTTT
>NZ_JADQBD010000134.1:0-2398 GCF_017808115.1 Chryseobacterium sp. RR2-3-20
CTCGCGTGAAAACAAATTTTAAGCTTCGATTCTCTTATTGAACACGCTTCGAACAGAAGAATTTTTTTAACGCTCGAAGAATCAATTTTCTTTACGCCTCCATTTCCTATGTCATTTTTTTTCGATTTGTTATTGTACAAATATTGGTTTTCTTTTACTATTGGTTTTTTAATGGTTTTTAATTATGTTAATTACTACCTACTGTTTCCTGATGTTTTTGTCGACTTATAGGAAAGGGCTTTTTTTATTTTGTAGTATTTAAAAGTGGATATTTTCATTTTTCTGCTGAATAATTGTATTATCATATCGATTCCTCTTTAAGTTCATTATCGGTTGACTTCATTTTCATTTGTCTGATATATTCAGCTGGGCGCAATTTTGTTATTTCAAGAAAGGCAACTGAAAAGCTCTGCCTGTGGTTAAACCCCGCATCTTCCGCAAGTGCTGCAATAGTGAGCAGTTTATATTTTTTATCCTCATTTAATTTTTTGATAATGTAGTTTATTCTTAAGTTCATTAAATAAGGCTTAAAATACATCCCTCTTGTTTCGTTGATAAAGACCGATAAATAATTCGTATTGGTTCCCAAGTTTTTAGCCAGTTCAATCAAAGTGAGTTTTTTATCTCTAAACCCTTCATTTTCTTCAAAGCGGTTTAACTTAACTGTAAGGGAGTTTACGACATCGATGGGTAGTCCTGATTTTTTGGAAGTGGTTTCCGTGACCTTTATGAGATTGTTCTGTTCCGCCCATCTTTCCTGTAAGAGTCTGTATTTGTTCAGTACTGCTAATTTTTTCCGACGGTACATGAGCAGTGTTACGATAAGACCTGCGGTAAAAGCCAATAAAACTATTATCACCGTCCAATCTGTCACTCTTGTCACCTGCCACTGTTTCTTTTCCTGCAAATCTTTCTTTCGATCATAGTCTTTATGAATCTTTGCCGACAGAAAGGCAAAATCTTTTGCTAAGAAAGAATCTACTTTAAGCATTTGTCTTGTGTAATAGCGTTCTTGTTTCAAATCATCTGTTTCCTGAGCGTAGACGATTAATTTATCATACGCATGCCTTACCTCCGGGACTATAAATTTTCTTTTACAAAAAATTGAATCAATCTTTTGAAAATTTCGTATTGCTTTTCGTTTTTCATCAGTTTTCCAAAAAATGTTTCCCCTGTAAAAATAAACTACTGATGCCCCAGCAAAATCGTCTCTTTTTAAAATCTGGGGCAGTGCTTTGTCCAGATAAAATACTGCGGAATTATACTGTCTCTTATTCAACTCTGCGATCCCCATGCAGTTATAAAAATATGCTTTCTCCAGAGGAAAGCTGTCATCATTCCCAATCTCCATTAATCCTTTTTGAATTAAACTGTCTGAACGCTTCCACTGGCCCAAGTTTCTGTACACTACAGTGAGCTGATGGATGCTGTTGAGATATGCCCTTTTGTAATTGTAATGTTTAACCGGTTCTTTTACTGTCATCATCCTTTTTTCAAAGAATGCAATACAACTCATAAAATGCTCAGATGCAGGTTCATAAAATCCGAGATAACTTTTCACCACCCCTATATGATAGACAATTTTATTTTTCAGATACTCATCTTCTGTATTTTCTGCAAATTTCTGCGCTATAAGATACTGCCCGAGTGCAGGCTGAAATTTCTTCATATTGAAATAAAGCACAATCCCCCTTCCCAGATATGCATTTGCAATCAACTGATTATCCTGAGACCGAAGTGCCACCGTAACCGTAGAATCTGCATACAACATTTTCGTATGGCTGTTCTTTGAAAACTGCACGCCATCACGATATCCCTGAACCCATTTTTCGTAGTTCTTTTCATTTTTTGCTTTTTGAATGTATTTTTGAACGTATGGCATCGCACGTTCATCATCGGTAGCTCTATTTTCATATTTTTTGCGAATCTCTTCAAAAGATCTGTTTTGTGCGAGCAATGGAAATGCAGATATACAGTATAGAAGGAAAAAGAAAAACCAGCGTTTCATCATCATTAGTTTGGTGTATACTCAAATGTAGAAAATTTTTCCCGCAGTTCCCAACAGTGATACCCCATTATTGCATTTATGCCTGCTTATGCCCCATTAAAACATCTATTGATAGAGGTTCCGGAATATTTTTATATGGTCTGCTTTAGCCAATCAGGACGTCTGATTTCTCCAAACACGCCCACAATCGTTTTTTTCGAAGCTCTGTGTCCCTCTACATTTGACCTGAGAATCTCAACTTATTCAACGGCCGAATTTTTAACTCAAATTCTAAAACAATGAAAAAACTAATTTTTAATGAATATCCGTAATTTATCATAACTTTTGTATATTTGTAGTAATCAAACAATTAGATATGAATTTATTCAGTTTTTCAGCACATTTTGGGAC
>NZ_JADQBD010000135.1:0-2388 GCF_017808115.1 Chryseobacterium sp. RR2-3-20
CGAACCACTTCGTTAGGTTTCCGAAAAATTTTTTGAGCTTTGAGGGCTCAAAATTTTTCAGAATAACTTTTCTACTTACACAGTTAGTAGGACACTACCTTAAAAAAAGCAATTATGCAGAGTGTGACTATTTGATAATTAATTTGGTATATTAAATCCCAGATGATCCACTCTAAGAAATTTTATCTAAAGTACTGAAAAAGAAATTAACCACCACAGAATAAGACTTAACATAAAAGCAAAGAGTTCGGTATTTTACCGAACTCTCTCTAATAATATTGTTTAATTTTGTATAAAATATAAGAATTATTCTGCATCGTATTTGCTGATAACTTTTTGAGTAACCCCAGAACTGCTGAAACCACCATCATGGAAAAGATTCTGCATCGTTACTTTTTTAGTAAGGTCTGAGAATAAAGTTACGCAGTAATCTGCACATTCTAAAGCTGTTGCATTACCAAGGGGAGACATATCTTCAGCGTATCCTAAGAAACCACCAAAACCTTTTACGCCACTACCAGCTGTAGTAGGTGTTGGAGATTGCGATACTGTATTAACACGTACTTTTCTTTCTCCCCAATAATTTCCGAAAGTTCTAGCAATACTTTCTAGATAAGCTTTATTATCAGACATATCGTTATAATCTGGAAATGTTCTCTGAGCTGCAATATAAGTAAGTGCTAAAATACTTCCCCACTCATTCATGCAATTTTTCTCATAAGCCACTCTCATCACTTTGTGAAAAGACACCGCAGAAATATCCCAACCTTTTTCCAGCCAATCATAATTCATATCTGTATAATGTTTACCTTTTCTTACGTTGATAGACATTCCTATTGAGTGAAGTATGAAATCTATTTTTCCAAATTTAGCAATAGCGGCATCAAAAAGTTTTTCAAGATCTTCTACCGAAGTTGCATCTGCACCAATCACTTCAGAACCAGTTTTCTCAGCTAAACCGTTTAACTCGCCCATTCTAAGGGCAATAGGAGCATTAGATAAGATAAATTCTGCACCTTCTTCGTGACATCTTTCTGCAACTTTCCATGCGATAGATTGTTCATTAAGGGCTCCAAAAATAATTCCCTTCTTGCCTTTAAGTAAACCGTATGACATAATTTTTTAATGTTTATTAAGCTACAAATGTAACAAATATTTGTGTTTAAAGCATAACAAAAAAAACGAAGCCTTAAAAAAAGACCTCGTTTCTGATAATATATATAAGATTAAAAAACTATTAGTTTATTTTCTTATTCCATTCTGCTTTTACATCTTCTGCAGCATCTTTAGTTTTTTCCCAAGCTTCGTTTGCTCCGTCTTTTATATCTTCCCAAGTATCAGATACGTTTGCTTTAACTCTGTCTAGCCAATCTTCATGAGAAGCTTCTTCATCATTATTCCTTTTTTCGTTGATGTAATCTCTAGCTCTGTCTGCCAAATCACTGATTTTCCATTTTGCATCAGTTGCGGCATTTCTTAAAGTATTTTCTGTGTTGGCTACTGCTTTTTCAGCTTTGTTGTAATCTTGATTGTTCATAATATTTTAATTTAGTAACCCGTAGTGCATTATAGAAAAGGTTGCTCAAGTAACTAAAAATTAGTATATTGTATTGACTACCAATCAAATACAATTATGAGCAACCTTGAAGCAAGTTACAATTTAATTTTAGATAATTTAAGAGAAATATCAGAAATTGAAAATTTTTATTTTAAACCAATAAAACCAAAACTGTCTGATATAGAGTTGATTAGTTTGATTATTTTGGCTGAATTTAAGTCCATTGATTCCGAACATCAACTTTTTAGAGATATAAAGGGTTTTGAAATTGAACCAAAAATTGATAGAAGTGTTTACAATAGGAGAAAGCGAAAATTATTTCCTTTTATCGAAGAAATAAGAATGAAAATGGTGGATAAATTGAATGAATCTGAAAATTACTTTGTAGTAGACAGCATGCCTTTGGAAATATGTAAACTATCTCGTTCCTCCAGAAGCAGGATTTGTAAAGATGTAGATTACGCTTATCCCAACAAAGGATTTTGCGCTTCGCAGAATCTCCATTTTTATGGCTATAAATTACATGCAGTTTGTTCTATTTCTGGGGTTTTTCAGAGTTTTGACATTTCTCCTGCATCTGTTCACGACATCCATTTTCTACAGGATATAAAACATCAAATGTCTGATTGTGTGTTGCTTGGTGATAAAGGTTATTTGTCCCAAAGCATTCAATTAGACTTATTCAATGAGGTAAATATAGAGTTGGAAACCCCTAAAAGGAAAAATCAAAAAGGATCAGTTTCAAAAGTTGGGGATTAATATTAAAAATTGATATTTTTGCAGAGGATGAAAACAGAAGACCTACTCAAGTTATTATTGCCTGAATACTT
>NZ_JADQBD010000136.1:0-2201 GCF_017808115.1 Chryseobacterium sp. RR2-3-20
CAACTCTATATCAGACAGTTTTGGTTTTATTGGTTTAAAATAAAAATTTTCAGTTTCGGAAATGTCTCTTAAATTATTTAAAATTAAATTGTAACTTGCCTCAAGGTTGCTCATAATTGTATTTGATTGGTAGTCAATACAATATACTAATTTTTAGTCACTTGAGCAACTTTTTTTATAATGCACTACGGGTAATAAAAATAAAATAACCAAAAATTATATAATTTAATTATTACTTAAATATTTTTTTTAAATTTTTGTTTCATTTTTATTAACCCCCCCAACTTCTCAATTCATGATATATTCAAGTAATTTGTAGTAATGAAATATTCGTTAAAAACATTATCCAACTCCATTTCTGTCATTTAGAATATGACAAATTGACCTTTAATTTTATTTTAAAGTCTGTTAATCGTAACAATAAATTACCATATAAATTTTAAAATGCTCTTAATCTCGTTAAATTTTAGTTAAAATTGAAACAGTTAAGAATAATTAAATACCTATTTAGCATTAAATTTGTTTAAGAATAAAAAATAAAACAACTAGAAGACAATGAAGAGTACATTTAAAAAACTATTACCATTTGCTGTCGTTGGCGTAATCTCAGGAGCAACTACAGTCGGCGTACAACAATACATTGGTCACGATTCAACTATTTCTGACCAATCATACTTCACAAAATCTACCAATGCTTCCTTCGTGGGAATGAACACAGCCGGAGTAGGCGACGATTTCGTGAAAGCAGCAAAAACCACTGTTCCTGCAGTAGTAACTATTAAAAATTATCAGACGAGAGCTTCGAGCAGGGCTTCCGAACAGGATATTTTCGATTTTTTCTTTGGAGATCCTTTTGGTGGCGGAAGAAACCAAAGACAGAGACCTCAGCAACAAGCACCGGAAAATATGCCATCTGGTCTAGGTTCGGGAGTAATTATCTCTCCTGATGGTTATATTATTTCGAACAACCACGTTGTTGCGGGAGCCAATAAACTTGAAGTCGTTTTAAGCAATAAAAAATCTTACATTGCTACTTTGGTGGGTACAGATCCAAATACAGACATTTCTTTATTAAAGATTGAGGAAAAAGGACTTCCTTACCTCAACTTTGCCAATTCAGACAATGTTGAAGTTGGGCAATGGGTATTAGCAGTTGGGAATCCACTTGGTTTGAATTCTACCGTAACTGCCGGAATTATTTCTGCAAAAGGACGAGGAATAGGAATCTTAAGCGGACAAGGCAAAGCAACAAACCCTATTGAAAGTTTTATACAGACCGATGCAGCCATTAACCCAGGAAACTCCGGCGGAGCTTTAGTTAACGTAAATGGTGATTTAATCGGAATTAATTCTGCAATATCCTCTACAAATGGCTATTATCAAGGGTACGGATTTGCGGTTCCGGCTAATCTGGCAAGAAAAATTATCGAAGACATTAAGAAATTCGGAATTGTACAAAGAGGTTTCTTAGGAGTTTCTTCTATGGATTTATCTAACGACCAGTTGGTTGCTGCATACAACCGAGAAAATAAAACCAATATAAAATCCGGTTCTGGAGTATATGTAACTGGCTTCTCTGAAAATAGCGGTGCACAAGATGCAGGACTTAAAAAAGGAGATGTAATTACCAAAGTAGATGGTTCAGACATTACTGATTTTGCAGATTTATCGGTTGCCATCGGAAGTAAAAGACCTGGAGATAAAGTACAGGTAACATTTACCAGAAATGGAAAAGACAATATTGCCACTGTTACACTAAGAGATCAGAAAGGAGGAACTTCTACTAGAACAAAAGCAGATTTGAGCGTTAGCGAAAAAATTGGTGCCGAATTTGAACCTCTTAACGACAAATTTAAAACAGAATATGGTCTTAATAGTGGTGTCGTTTCTAAAAACGTTACAGAAGGAAGCGAGATGGCAAAAATTGGTATTGTAGATGATTATATCATCATAGAAATCAACGGAAAGCCTGTAAATTCTCAGAAAGATGTTGAAAAAATCCTTGATGGTTACAAAGGAAACGTTCAGGTAAAATTTGTAGACAACTACGGAAGAATTTACACTAAAGGTTTTAAAATGCCTTAAAAACATTCATTTTACAATTATGGTTTATTAGTCAAAAATAGTTGGTAAAATTCTTTGTACTACTGATTGTTACTGATGATATAGAAAGTTTATTGAACTTTGTTTCAATAAACTTT
>NZ_JADQBD010000137.1:0-2140 GCF_017808115.1 Chryseobacterium sp. RR2-3-20
GTTGCTCCTCAGCATTGCTCACTTCCTCTTCCAATCAACCGCAAAATATTACGAATTATTTTTGACAAAAACACCAACTATTTTTGACCACATTACCTAAAACAAAAAACTAATTAGAAAATTTCTCTTCCGGAAAAGTGAAATTGTGCTTCAATTAGAGCATTCTCATTAGAATCTGAACCATGAACTGCGTTTTCACCAATGCTTCTTGCAAACATTTTTCTGATTGTACCTTCAGCAGCTTCAGCAGGATTTGTAGATCCGATTAGAGTTCTGAAATCTTCAACAGCATTATCTTTCTCCAAAACAGCTGCTACAATTGGACCTGAGCTCATAAATTCTACAAGTTCGCCATAAAAAGGTCTTTCAGCATGAACTTCATAGAATTTTTTTGCATCAGCAACAGTAAGTTGAGTTAATTTTAATGCTTTAATTTTGAAACCTCCTTCTGAAATTTTCCCTAAAATAGCTCCAATGTGACCATCTGCAACAGCATCAGGTTTAATCATTGTAAATGTAATATTTGACATATCTTTTTGAATATTTTTTTA
Source organism: Chryseobacterium sp. RR2-3-20 (assembly GCF_017808115.1). Classification (NCBI taxonomy): domain Bacteria; kingdom Pseudomonadati; phylum Bacteroidota; class Flavobacteriia; order Flavobacteriales; family Weeksellaceae; genus Chryseobacterium; species Chryseobacterium sp. RR2-3-20. The sequence goes on from NZ_JADQBD010000137.1 coordinate 552, forward strand.
ACGGTGCAAAAGTACAAAAAATAATGAAAATAAATATTTAAATTAATTTTAACAATTTCTAACACATATTAAGAAATTTGCATCTCTTTTTTGGCATACTAATTGTTATTACAATAGCGATTCTCATGTTTAATTTGAGTTTTCATGGTTATTAGTTTTTACCCAGCTTCGGCTGGGTTTTTTTGTGAACCACATTCCCTCAACACTTCAGATTTACTATTTTCTAGTTTATTTGTCCTTAATTATTATTTTTTAATAAACTGATAAACCTTACCTTCAAGATTTAGTAAATAATTTCCAGAAGAAAGATTTTTCACCGTAATAGATTTTTTAGTTTTGAATGGATTGTTTTCAGAAATCATTAACCTTCCGGACATATCGAAAATTTTAGCCGTTGAAATTTTTTCTGTTGCTCCTTCAACAAAAATAAATTCTTCAGCCGGGTTTGGATAAATTCTAATATTGTTTTCTTTATTCTTTACAGACTCTTCTGTAGCTAAATTTCCTAAGTTCTGACAGTAATTACTCGGATAAGAATTCCATTCTGTTATACTGAATAAATTTGCAGGTTGGTTTACTGTAGATTTTCTATACAAAGAAACATTTGCTAAAACCGAAGAATTATTTACTCCAAAAACTCCCATAACATCTATGGGTGAAGATTTATATCTTAATTCTAAATATTGGCTTCCAGAATACGTCATTTGCGGAGCGGCAGTAGCTAATTTTGCCTGATCCACAGTATAACACGAAAAATTAGCACTAGGGTTTATCACTACAAATGATTCATTATTCTCAATAATTCCTTCCAATTCATAAGGTGATGGAAAATAGTAGCTGCTACTACTAGGAAACTGTATAAACAAACGATAATTATTAAGATTAACAGAATGTCCTGTTTTATTCGTTATCTCAATTGCCTTATTATTAGATGTTCCTTCCAAATATTTTGTTATAATTAAATCTTTTGCATAACTATCATTTCCTAAAGTTGTTGCAGAGATACTATTACTATCGGCAGACAATAGATATCCGTTATCATAAGCTTTTACAGTATAAGTATAAGAAGTAGAAGGATTAAGGTGATCTGCACTGAAAGTAGTTTCTCGTGTAGAGCCAATTAAAACACCGTTCTGATAAATTTTATATCCAATAACATCAGAGCTGCTGCTCGGAGACCAACTTAAGGTATTAAAATAAGCACTATTCTGAGTTACCGTTAAATTTTGCGGAGATTGTGGTGCAATATTATCTGGAGTTTGTGCCCAAATATCATTTACCCAAGAAGGATTGTCAATAAAAGGATTTCTATTTTTCTGTAAATTATATACAGCATTATTTCTGTCGATTTCCCTCTGAGAAACAGGATCTTGCTGGTGCCATTGTAAAAGCATCGCAATATAAGCATTATCGAAAGCTCTTTCTTCGGTGCCGTCTAGTGGACATTGGTCATTTGCCGGTGTAACTGTACTTGAAGAACTGTAATCATAATTAAACCCAAATCACGCAGTTGAAATTTTTTGAGATAAGTCTATGGGGTAATCCCAAATTCCGACGAACCATTTTCTGCGTTTTTTGGTGAGTGCAAT
>NZ_JADQBD010000138.1:0-1915 GCF_017808115.1 Chryseobacterium sp. RR2-3-20
GATTGGTTTTAAACCAATTTATGCTTATTTTTGAAAAAAGGCTCAGATTATAAAATCCAAGCCTAACTTTTCTACTTACACACTTTACGGGATAGTGTCAATTTGCTAGTTTGAATACGTTCGCTTAATCGAAATCTACTTGCTTTTGCCCCATCATACTTTTATAAAACTTACCCGAAATGTCCACCAATATAATTTTTGGTTAATTCGTTTTGAGGATTTTGGAATATTTGCTCGGTTGCACCTTCTTCAATCACTTCTCCAAGATACATAAACACGGTTTTATCTGCAACACGCTGAGCCTGCTGCATATTATGAGTAACAATAACAATGGTGTATTGCTCTTTTAACTGATGAATCAGCTCTTCAATTTTTAATGTACTTATCGGATCCAGAGCAGAACAAGGTTCATCCATTAAAATAACTTCGGGGCGTAAAGCGACGGTTCGGGCAATGCACAATCTTTGTTGTTGTCCGCCAGAAAGTCGGGTGGCAGGTTTTTTGAGGTCATCTTTCACTTCATCCCAAATGTAACCTTCTTTCAGTGCTTTTTCTACGGTTGCATCGTCTGTTGGAAGATTATTAATTTTGAGTCCGTAAGTTATGTTATCACGAATACTCTTCGGGAAAGGATTGGCTTTCTGGAAAACCATTCCAATTCTTCTTCGGATATCAGTTACTTCAATTCCTTTTTGGTAGATATTTTATCCGTCTAGGGTTATGGTTCCGTCTATCTTCGCATCCGGATACAGATCGTGCATTCTATTAAAACAGCGCAGTAATGTACTTTTACCACATCCCGATGGACCGATAAGAGCCGTAACTTTATTGGTTTCAAACTGAATATTGACGTTTTTTAAGATATGTTTATTTCCGAAAGATAAATTCAGATTTTCGGCAGCAAGTTTAGTATTCATCTTTTCTGTATTTGTATCGAATGTAGAACGCTGTTAAATTCATTAAAAACACCACAATAATTAAAACTAATGCCGTTCCGTATGCAATAGGACGAACTTATTCAATAGATTGGTGCTGTGTAGATAGCATGTATAAATGGTATGGCAAAGCCATAAATTCCTAATTGGGACTTCCCAAAGCATTCGTAATATAAAATGCTGCCCCTGTAAATAAAATAGGAGCTGTCTCCCCTGCCGCTCGTGATAAAGTAAGTACAACACCTGTTAATATTCCGGACATTGAAGAAGGAAGTACCACATCCCGAATCGATTCGAATTTGGTAGCACCCACGCCTAAAGCTGCTTCACGCATACTTGCGGGAATTCGTAAGAGTGCTTCTTCGGTGGTTGTTATAACATAAGGAAGAGAGAGTAAACCCAACGTGAGCCCCGCGGAAAGTATGGATGTTCCGAAATTTAAAGCCTGAACAAATAATGCCAATCCAAATAATCCATAAATAATAGACGGAACTCCCGATAAATTTCTAATGGAAGCCCGTATTGTTCTTGTAAGAATGTTAGTTTCGGCATATTCGTTAAGATAGATGGCACAGCATACTCCAAACGGAATGGAAAAAAGTGCAGTAATTAAAGTTAAACATACGGTTCCAAGAATCGGTGTTAATACGCCGCCCTTCGTCATTCCTTCTGTTGGAAGTTGAGAAATAAAATCCCATGAAATTACCGAAATTCCTTTACTAAAAATATCGTAAAGAATGACCACGAGGAAAAAACACACCAATCCTGTACAAAACAAAAGAGTTCCCCATTCAATGATCGGGGTTATTTTTTTTAATTTAAGCGGCATGATATTTTCGAAATTTATTAATAAAACCCGTTGTGCATTTTAAATAATACTGACCCGTTGTGCATTATGAAATAAAAAAGTAAAAAGTTGTTCATTTGATTGAAAATCAGTAAATTGAATTAGCCATAATACATTTACAATGAACAACTTA
>NZ_JADQBD010000139.1:0-1873 GCF_017808115.1 Chryseobacterium sp. RR2-3-20
GCTTCAAGGTTGCTCATAATTGTATTTGATTGGTAGTCAATACAATATACTAATTTTTAGTTACTTGAGCAACCTTTTCTATAATGCACTACGGGTTATGTAATATTTTAATATATAAAAAGCATATATATATTTATGATTAATTTTTATCAATAAATGTTGTGCAAACCATAAATAAATGTTAAATTCAATTTGTGAAACTACTAATTCTTTATTTATTATGAATACAAATTTAATCCTTGGTCCATACAGTAAATTATTGCTGGGTATATGTCTGATGGTCAGTATTTTAGTAACTTCCCAGGTGGGAATCAATACAACAACTCCAGACGCAAGTTCTTTATTGGACTTAAATTCAACAAATAGAGGATTTTTAGCTCCGAGGATGACTACAGCGCAGAGGTTAGCAATAACAGCTCCTGCAGACGGTTTAATGGTCTACGATACGACATCAAAACTTTTCTATTATTACGTAAGTTCTACTTCATCGTGGTCACCTATTAATAGCAGTGTTTCAGGGAGATCAAATTTTAAGCGCATCAAGTCAACCGATGTTTTATCCACTGTTCTAGCTTCTGAATTAGCCGCTGGTGGAGGAACACGCTATGTGATGAACTCCAATACATTATACGAAATCAATGGACAGGTTCAGTTTGATTTTCCCATCGATATTAACAATTCCTATATACACGGCTTAGATACCAATGAAGACATAATAACTCGTTCATCTGGTAATATTTTTGAAGGTGCTACCGGCGGTAGTATTAGAAATGTTACACTACGAGCAACTGGAGGAAGTGTTTTTAATCTTAATGCTGCAGCGACGCAAAATCTTATATTTAGAGATTCTGTTGTTAGTGGTTCTAATTCTGTTGGTACAATTTCAGGATTCGGTTTAGTATTCGTGAGCATTGTCCAATTTTCGGGAAATACAAATGGAATTACCTACAACAATATATCTCAGCTGCTACTAAGCAATTTAGGTTGGTTTAGCAATAACTCTGGTACCTATGAAAAATTTACCGGAACATTTGGTTTGATTGAAAAACAGGGTGGGTTCTCCCATGTAGAAAGCACATCAGCCACAGGTTTTGATGTATCAACATCTGGTCTAACGGTTGCTAGCGGAATTCTGGAATCTGTTGTTTTTACGGGAACCAATACAGCAGGTTATGTGAAGCCTTACTCAACAGGCACATATACCGGTTACAATTTTACAAACAACTGGATTGTAAGATCGTCAGGAATTCCAACGGAATCTGATAATAGTGCTGTGGGAGATTTTTCCGTTGATTATAATGTTGGAACTGGTATAGGTGTAAGTTTTACTAATAATCTTAATCCAAGTAATATTGTGAAAATTGGAACTGCAACCTCTGTTTCGACATCTTTAAATTTATTTAGATTTACAACAGATGGTGTGCCGAACAGATTAAAATATGTTGGAAAAAATAAGAGAATATTTCAAATAACAGGATCAGTATCTTTTCAGGTACCTGCAGCAGGAACTTACATAATTTATATTGCAAAAAACGGTACAGTACTAAGTCAGTCAAAAATTTACGGAAGAGGTTCTACTACAAATGATATCGTTGTAATTCCGATTAATGGTACAGCAGAACTTTCAAGTAATGATTATATAGAAATATATGCTCAAAGATATACGGGGGCTAATGGTGATATCGTTGTTCCGAATATGTCCATTACAATAAAGTAACATCCCAAATTAGCATACAATTGTGTAAATTCAACTAACGTAAATTTATAAATATACTACCTGTTGTGCATTTAGCACAAATTAATTTTTAACTTATTCAAACTTCTCTTGAAGACGAAAAAATTTAGATATTGAATCATGGTAAAAGAAGTTATT
>NZ_JADQBD010000013.1:0-55891 GCF_017808115.1 Chryseobacterium sp. RR2-3-20
TCATCTACAAGCTAAATCGAAGATATTTTGGAGATAGCCTCTTTGAAAGGCTTATTATTGCTAACATTACAGGGTTATGATTAAAAACGGATAATCAAAGTAAATTTAGATAAAATTTCAATAGAAAAAATTTAATTTCATTTTCTTAACCAAATTTTATAACATATTAAGATTTGCTGTAACTAAAAAATCCATCGTCAAATATGAGATGGATTTTCATGTATCAAGAATGTTTTATTATCTGGTGCAATTGGCTGTCCAAGTTTTACCGTCAGCTTTATAGAACATTTTTAATTCTTTATTGTCTATTCTTACATATACTAAAGCATTAGATCCCACCATTACCAAAGAATTATCTCCTTGTTTTTCAAATTGAAGACCGTTCAGATCGGGAATGCTGTTAGAGAATCGGAAGTTGTATTTTGTTCCGCTGGCGATTTTTGTAACAAAAACTTCTCCGTTATCCGTAGCAATATCGTTAGAACTGTCTTTGTAAGATATACTGCCTTTGTAAGTGCCTGCAAAAAAATCGTTATCTGCAGGATCGTCGTCTCTACTGCATGAAGTGATCGAAGTTAAAGCAAATAGAAGTACGAAGACTCCTAAAATTTTGAATACATTTTTCATAATATTTATTTTTTCGGTTAGTGGTATAGGGTTTTCAAATTGTATGCCTAAAAAATATTTTGGTTTACTTTTTTAACTTAAATTCTAATATTTTGGTTGAATTTTAAGATGATTTCTATACATCGGCTCTTTTTTGGAAAATCTTATCATTTTAAAATAAACTGTTACCTTTGTATGATATTTGCACGGTTTCGGGAAGTTCTCCGAAATCGTTTTTGTCGTTTTTACAAATTATCTATGCAGTTAAAAAACATCAGCGAAAAATTTTTGCCCGATTTGTTAAAAAAAGAATTTGGAAAAGAAATTTTACATTCTTTAGAAAATAATACTCATCTTTCAGTAAAGGGTAGTGCAGGTTCTGCTTCTTCTGTTTTTGCGGCAGAAGTTTTCCTTACCCAGAACAAAACGGTTCTTTTTCTCTTGGATGAAAAAGAAGAGGCATTGTATGCAAATACAGAAATGGAAGATTTGCTCGGTAATGAAAATGTACTTTATTTTCCGGCGACTCACCTTGAACCTTATCAAATCGAGAAAACACAGAATGCAAATCTTGTTTTGCGAACCGAAGTTCTCAATAAAATAAATTCTGAAAAGTCGCCTAAAGTAATTGTGGCTTTCATGGGTGCTTTATCTGAAAAAGTTCTTAAAAAAGAAGATTTTAAAGCCATTTCGCATCATATAAAAACCGGAGATCATCTGGATTTTGATTTTGTTGATGAACTGTTGAACCATTATCAGTTCCAGCAGACCGATTTTGTTTCCGAACCCGGAGAATTTTCTGCTCGAGGCGGGATTGTAGATGTTTTTTCTTTTTCCAACGAAAAGCCTTACAGAATTACATTTTTCGGCAACGAAGTAGAAAGTATAAAAACTTTTGATATAGAAACTCAGCTTTCAGTAGATAAAGTAGACGGTTTTCAGTTGGTTTCCAATATGAATTTCTCGGTTTCGGGTACAAAGGTTTCTTTACTGGAAATTCTACCTCAAGATTCGGTAATTATTTCTAAAAATGTGGTAGTCGGGCTTCAGAAAATTAAATCTTTCTACGAAAAAGCATTAGAGAAATATGAAGGTTTAAATAAAGATATTTCTCACAGAACTCCGCAGGAACTTTTTATTTCGGATGAAGAGTTTTTGTTTGATTATAAGAAATTCAAAACAATCGATTTCAGTAGTGTAGGTATAGAAAATTTGAAATCGACTGAATTAAAATTAAGCCAAACCACTCAGCCTTCTTTCCATAAGAATTTTGAAATGCTCATCGAAAATCTCCGAGAGAAACATGATGATGGCTACGATTTATGGATTTCTTTTTCCACAGAAAAGCAAAAAGACAGACTCGAATCTATTTTTGAAGAACTGGGACATCAAATTTCTTTTAAAAGCTTTAAATCTGAACTGCATGAAGGGTTTTTAGATCAGGATCATAAAATTCTGGTGTATACCGATCATCAGATTTTCGACCGTTACCAAAGGTACAAAGCAAAAAATGCTTTTGCGAAATCTGAGCAGTTAACATTGAAGGATTTAATGTCTTTAAAAGTGGGAGATTATATTGCACATATCGACCATGGAATTGGTAAATTCATGGGATTGGTGAAAGTAAATAATGATGGAAAAATCCAGGAATGTTTCAAACTTACCTATAAAAATGGAGATTTACTCTATGTAAGTATTCATTCTTTACACAAAATTTCCAAATACAACGGCCCAGACGGAAAAGAAGTTGTTTTAAGTAAACTGGGATCTCCTGCCTGGAAATCTTTAAAACAGAAAACCAAAGCCAAAGTTAAACAGATTGCTTTCGACCTGATAAAACTTTATGCCGAAAGAAAAACAGCAAGAGGCTTTGCTTTCAGTCCGGATTCTTATCTGCAGAATGAGTTGGAGGCAAGCTTTGTCTACGAAGATACTCCCGATCAGGAAAAAGCGACCATCGATGTGAAAAATGATATGGAAAATGAAGGCGTTATGGATCGTTTGGTATGTGGTGATGTAGGTTTTGGTAAAACTGAAGTTGCTATTAGAGCTGCTTTTAAAGCTGCAACCGATGGAAAGCAGGTGGCGGTTTTGGTTCCTACCACAATTTTGGCGTTTCAGCATTACAGAAGCTTTAAAGAAAGACTGAAAGATTTTCCTGTTAATATTTCTTATATGAACCGCTTCCGAACTGCAAAACAGAAAAATGAAACGATTGAAGGTTTAAAAAACGGGAAACTGGATATTGTGATTGGTACACATCAACTCACATCAGAAAAAATTAAATTTAAAGATTTAGGATTACTCATTATAGATGAAGAACATAAGTTTGGTGTTGCGGTAAAAGATAAACTTAAAACGTTAAAAAGTAATATTGATACGCTTACTCTTACAGCCACACCCATTCCGCGAACACTTCAGTTTTCTTTAATGGCAGCGAGAGATTTGTCGGTCATTAAAACTCCTCCGCCAAACAGACAGCCTGTAGATACTCAGATTATTGGCTTTAATGAAGAAATTATTCGCGATGCGGTGTCTTATGAACTTCAAAGAGACGGTCAGGTATATTTTATCAATAACAGAGTAGAAAACCTGAAAGATATTGCAGGGCTTATTCAACGGTTGGTTCCGGATGCAAAAGTTATTACGGGTCACGGACAAATGGATGGTAAACAGCTTGAGCAGAATGTACTCGATTTTATGGATGGGAAATATGATGTTTTGGTTTCTACCACCATTGTAGAAAGTGGAGTAGATGTTCCTAATGCCAATACTATTTTCATTAATGATGCACAGCGTTTTGGGATGGCAGATCTCCACCAGATGAGAGGAAGAGTAGGACGAAGCAACAGAAAAGCGTTTTGCTACCTTATTACTCCGCCTTTTGATATGATGACTTCCGATGCCAGAAAAAGACTTGAAGCGATAGAACAGTTTTCGGATTTGGGCAGCGGATTTCAAATTGCGATGAAGGATTTGGAAATTCGTGGAGCCGGTGATTTGTTGGGTGGCGAACAGAGCGGATTTATCAATGAAATGGGTTTCGAAACCTATCAGAAACTTATGCAGGAAGCATTGGAAGAACTTAAAGATGATAAAGATTTTGAAAATTTATTCGAAAATGAAGAGGAAAGACAAAAACTATTCAAATCGGTAAAAGAAGTAAATATTGATACAGATTTGGAACTGATGTTACCCGATTCTTACGTTTCCAGCACTGAAGAGAGATTGCAGCTTTACCAAAAACTGGCAGAAATCGACAACGAAAAAGATCTTCATCAATTTGAATCTGAACTTAAAGACCGTTTTGGAGATTTGCCTGATGAAGCTGTTAATTTACTGAAAAGTGTTGCGCTGAAATGGCTCGCTGCCGAAATAGGTTTTGAAAAAATAGTGATGAAAAACGGTATATTCTTAGGGTATTTTCCGGGAAATCCTCAGGATAAATTTTATCAGACCGATAAATTCAGACATATTATTTCTTATCTTACTCAAAACCCCGCAAAAGCTCAACTGAAAGAAAAAGTGGCTAAAGATGGCAATCAGCTTATGATGCGAAAAGATAAAGTGAAAAATGTAGATGAAGTAAATGTTTTGCTGAAATCTATTTTGGGAATATGATAATGAAGAGCTTTTTACTTGTAACGTGAAAATTCTTAATCAGCCTAATTTCCGAATGAGATATTTATTTGGTTGATTTTCAGATTTATGCGCGTGAAGTAAATACGTAGGTAGGAAAACTTATTTACCAAGCTTTATCATTTATTTTTTATTGTATTTTTTGCGATAATATCTGCAAAAAGATAGTTTTTATACAAAAAAAAATTATATTTGTGGAAAATTATATAATCCATTTAGAAATGAAAAGACTTTTCTACTTTGTTTTACTGATAGCAGGTTTGTCATCTGTAAATTCTTGTAAAGATCTCACCAATGAGGAAGGTGATCCGCTTTTGGATTTGAACCCAAATACAGGTCTTGTTGGACCGAGAGCTTTGTCCAGAGAAGTTACAGACGCAGGAACTATTGCAGAATATCAGTACAGTGGTCTTCTTTTAACGAAAGTTCTTACAGAAAAAGGCTCTGTAACTCAGATTGAGTACAGCGGCGATAAAATAAGTAAAGTAACTTTTAACGGTTATCTGGATTCTGATGGTGATGGTGTTTTGGATACCGACAGTACTTCTTATACCCAACAGTACACATACGGAAATTTAGGAAAGCTTACTTTAATTTCTGAAAATAGAACTGTTTACAGAAAAGCTTCGGGAACACCGCCTCAACCATGGGTAGTTTTCTCTAAAACAAAATCTATATATACCTTAACGTACAGTTCTACTACTGGAAAACTGGCTACAATCTTGAAAAAAGACGGTCCGGATGCTGGAGGAAGTTCTTTTGCATATACCGATTATTCAAGAGCAACTTTCAGTTATTTAGGAGATAATGTTTCTTCAACTTTAAAGGAAATTGGGGTTATTAACGGAAGTACCTTAAATGCTCCAACAGAGAAGTATAATTTTGAATTTTTGAATTATGATTCCAACATAAATGCATATACTTTACTGCCTTTCGAATATAAAGTTTCTGTGCTAATTTCTACAGAGATTAATGACGACAGAAGTTTAATTTTATCACCAAATAACCCTAAAAGAGTTTCTATTACAGATTTAATGGTTCCTATTCCTACGCCGGTTGTTTTTTCAACCAATTACAGATACGATCCTCAAACGTATGTAACTCAAGGTTTCATGGTGAATTATTTTTACAAACCGATGTAATATCAACTAAAATATTTTTTAAACTCAATCCTGTTAGGGTTGAGTTTTTTGTTGAATAAGACTTAATTTTGCAAAAAAAATAAATTCATGAAGTATTTAATTGTCGGTTTAGGTAATAAAGGAACTGAATATGAAAATACCCGTCACAATATAGGTTTTAAAGTTGCCGATAAAATCGCAGAAAATTTAGAAGCACCTTTTAACAGTACCAATTTTGGCTGGATGGCAGAAGGTAAATATAAAGGAAGAAAAGTTCTGGTTCTGAAGCCCGATACCTATATGAATCTATCTGGAAATGCTGTAAAATACTGGATGCAGAAAGAGAATATCCCAATGGAGAATATCTTGGTAATTACGGATGATCTTGTATTGCCATTTGGTACACTACGCATGAAAATGAAAGGTTCTGATGCAGGACACAACGGATTAAAAAATATACAGGAAGTTTTGCAAAGCCAAAATTATGCAAGGCTGCGTTTTGGAATTTCTGCTGAATTTGCCGAAGGAAAACAGGTAGACTATGTTTTAGGTGTTTGGAATACCGAAGAAAGCGAGAAACTGCCGGAAAGAATAGATAAGTTTGCCAAAGCCAGTCTTTCTTTTGTTTTTGCAGGAATTAATAATACCATGTCTTCGTTTAACGGCAAATAGTTGTTGTAAAACTAGTTAGCCCTTTTCATTTGAATGCATAAAATAGATAATAGTTAATATTTGTAAATAAATATATTAAAATAAAGAGAACAGCAATAAAAATACATAGATTACTGAACCATGTATATTTAGTTTTCTTTAGATGTTGACCAAAAAGCTTCATAATCCAAAAAGATAAAGGGGCTAAAGTCAACATAAATGATATTTTCAAACTGCCTTTTTAAAATAAGCCATCCACATCTCCAAATACAATATATGTTGTGATTATAACCGAAATATAAAAACTAACGGTAAAAACTATTGTATTTAATAACCAGTAAAGCCAATATTGGCGGATGTTTCTTGTGAGTTTTAAACAGAAATATGTTATGAGCAGAGCAAATCCAAGACTCACAGCTGCCATTAAGCCTAAGAGGAAAATCATCGTTTTGTGTCTTTAATTTGGTAAATCTAGAAAAAAATTTTTACAAAATAATAAGTCGGAAATCATATTTCCGACTTATTGCAATTTTATGTTTTAAATAAAAACTCTTATAACCAGTTTACAACGCCCGTTTCGACATCATAATTGGCTCCTACGATTTTTATTTTCCCTTCAGTTTCCAATTTCTTAAGAGTTGAACTCTGTTTGCGGATATCCTGAATGGCATTCAGAACATTATGCTGATTAAGCTTTTCTAAAAGCTCGGCATTTTTAGAAGAACGTTCTTCACCGTCTTCAATAATTCTATTGATGATAGGATCGAAATGGCTGATAAGATGGTTAAGATTATCCATACCCATGCTTTCGATTTCGGCAGCATCAAGTCCGCCCTTTAATGCTCCACATTTTGTGTGTCCCAAAACTACGATAAGCTTAGAGCCTGCAACGTTGCATCCAAATTCCATTGATCCTAAAATATCCTGATTGACAAAATTACCGGCAATTCGGATACTGAAAATATCTCCCAACCCTTGGTCGAATATCAATTCTGCAGAAGTACGGCTGTCGATACAGCTCAAAACAACAGCAAAAGGCCACTGTCCTTCTCTTGTTGCATTTACCTGTCCTAAAAGGTCTCTGTTTGCTTTTAAATTATTAACAAATCTTTCATTACCTTCTTTAAGAAAATTAAGTGCTTTTTCCGGAGTAATAGTAGATTGGGTTTCTGATGTATGTGCTTTCATATTTTTATTCTTATTTTTTTTGAAATTAATTAAATTGCTTCATTGTGTGTAATTACGATGTGAGAATCTTCGTTGCTCTCGTAATCTCTGTATGATGTTTTAAATCCTAAAAGTTCCACGTTAATATCATCTTCTTTAGCTCTGATATTGGCAAAGTCCTGAATCATTTCTAAAACATCCGTTGCGATATAAGATGTTTCTGTTGCGTCAATTGTAATATTAGAATTAGGTTTAATATTTTTAAGAGTCTTCTTAATAGCTGCTTTGTTTAGAAAAGAAACTTCTTCTGCCAGTTTTATTTTAATACCATTGGCATTGCTCAGCTTTTCCCTGCTTAAATAGTATGCCCGTTTCATATTTCCCTGTAATATATAGAAAATAGAGATGGCTAAACCTATTCCTACTCCTTTCAGTAAATCGGTTGCCACAATAGCAATCACTGTTGCTACAAACGGGATGAACTGATACTTTCCTAAATGCCAGAAATGTTTGAAAGTTGCCGGCTTTGCCAGTTTATATCCTACCAAAAGTAATACCGCAGCAAGCGTAGCTAAAGGAATTAAATTCAGCAGGAAAGGAATTGTAAGAACGCAAACCAAAAGTAAAACACCATGAATCATTGCAGATACTTTAGACGTTGCTCCTGCATTAGCGTTTGCAGAACTTCTTACCACAACCGAGGTCATCGGAAGTCCACCAATAAATGAGCTTACCAGATTCCCTATTCCCTGTGCTTTAAGTTCGAGGTTGGTGTCCGTTATTCTTCTCTGAACATCCAGCCTGTCGGAAGCTTCAATACATAATAACGTTTCAACCGAAGCAACTACGGCAATGGTTCCACCGGCAAGCCATACTTTAGAATTGGTAAATCCGGAGAAGTCTGGTAATGTTATGAGATTTTTAAAGTCTTCCAGAGATTTTGGAACCGGAAGAGGAACCAAATGCTCTTTACCAATGGCAAGCGAACTTCCTGTAGATTTGAATAACTCATTAAGTAAAATACCAACAGCTACGGCTACCAAAGCTCCGGGAAGCATTTTCATTCGCTTTAAAAATGTTATATGATCCCACGCTAGAAGAATTCCGATAGATACTAATGTAATTACCACTGCTCCAGGTTGTATTGCTCCTAAAAGTTCGGTAAAGTAGTTGAAGTTTAATACATTATCGAATATAGATTCGTGACCTTCATAATCTTTGTCAAAACCTACAGCATGAGGAATCTGTTTTAAAATAATGATGATCCCGATACCGGCAAGCATACCTTCTATAACATTGTTAGGGAAATAGTTCGAAATACTTCCTGCACGTATAAAGCCTAAAACCAATTGAATGAGTCCAGCGATAATTCCCGCACATAGAAAGAGTTCGAACGCTCCGAGGTCTGTAATTGCCGTTAAAACAATAGCAGTAAGACCAGCAGCCGGTCCCGAAACTGAGATATTGGAGTTACTGATTGCCCCAACAACAAGTCCGCCAATAATCCCGGAAATAATTCCGGATAATGGTGGTGCTCCCGAAGCAAGTGCAATACCAAGACAAAGTGGAAGCGCAACTAAAAATACTACGAGACCTGAAGGGAAATTTTCTTTAATCCCTCCAAATAATGATTTTGATTTTTTCATGATGATTGAAAAATGCTAAAATAATCCGACGAACTTTATGGTATTATAAGCCCGCTGAAATAAATTAAATTGTGGAAATTTAAGGAATGCATAATCCTCATAACCTGTAAATAAAGGTGATGAAAATTATATGTAAAGAAAATTACGCTTCTGGGGGAGGCGAGAATATCGTTAAAAGAGGAGAGAGATGAGAGGCATCATCAATCAGGATAAAAGGTTTTTCTTCCAGATCATTTTCGAAAAATTTCAGGAAGTCGTGTACGTTTAAAGTCTTAGGTAATGTTTTTTCAAACATCGTGAAAAGCGAAGAATACTGGGAGTGAGGCTCTTCCTCATTAAGCATTACATTTGTTTTGGGAATTTCCCATCCTGCCATAACAGCAATGCTTGGCAAAGCTGTAAAGTTTAGCATAAACAGTAATGTAACAATACTCCAGAATTTCATTTACTTAGTTTTAGACAAATTATTTTGTCTTTCGGCTCATTACCCAATCGGATCCCGTCAGGTTGTATATTTTTTGAATGTCTTTTAATATTTCTTCAAAATTAATCTTCAAATCGATAATTTTTCCGCTTCTGAGATCGAAAACCCAACCATGAACAACGGGATACTCCTCAAGGATATATCTTTCCTGAACACAAGCCATTTTAATGACGTTAATACACTGTTCCTGAACGTTAAGTTCTACCAGTTTATCATAACGTTTTCCTTCATCTTCTATAGAATCAAGTTCTTCCTGATGTAATCTGTACACATCACGGATGTTTCGGAGCCACGGATTCAGAAGTCCTAAATCCTGAGAAGTCATAGCAGCTTTTACACCGCCACAGTTGTAATGTCCACAAACCACTATGTGATTTACTTTTAAATGTTCCACCGCATACTGAATGACAGCAGTAGAGCTCATGTCTAAAGTATTTACCACATTGGCAATGTTTCTATGAACGAAAACTTCTCCCGGCTTAGCTCCCATCAGCTCTTCAGCAGTTGCTCTACTATCTGAACATCCTATATAAAGATATTCAGGATTTTGAGTTTTTGCAAGCTCCTCGAAAAACTTAGGATTATCTGCAATCTTAGATTCTACCCATTTTTTGTTATTTTCAAAAATATGGTCGTAAGAAGATGTCATAGTTTAAATTTTAGAATTATTCATTTAGTTTAATAACTTCGGGAAGTTGATAGATTAAATCAATAATCATACAAATATATTAATTTTGAATCAGCTTTAATAGTTTTTAACAAAATTTAATACTGAAAAATTTAGATGAGGTTATTAATGTATCCTTCTGTAGCATTAGGATTAGTATATATTTGAGCCGGATTTCCCACCACAACAGAATCGTTTGGAACATCGAAATTTATATAAGCATTCGGAGCGATTAATACATTGTTTCCAATGGTTATTCCGCCCACAATTACCGCATTTGGGCCTATCCAGACTTGGTTTCCTACGATTGGGAAGCCTTTTTTGTTTCCTCTGTTTTGCTGCCCTATTGTTACTCCTTGTGCAATATTGCAGTTTTTCCCGATTTTTACTTTTGGGTTAATGACCAGACTTCCCCAATGTCCTAAGTAAAAACCTTCTCCGATTTCTGTTTCAGGATAAATTTGAAATCCGTATTTAATTTGAAAATGCCTCAAGATAAGTCTCCAGTAAAATCCTAAAATCGGAGTTTTGCTGTATTGCTGAGTTTTTCTGAAAATATATATAAAATGAAGATTGGGACTGATGCATTTTTTTAACATCTGTAGCGTTGAAAGCCATTTCCCGCTCTCTCTGTAAAAATCTTTCTGTAATGTTGAGTGATGATCTGTCATAAAAAACAAATTTAAATCTTTAAGGTAAAAATCAGAGCTTATTGAGAATGTCTGTAATATCTTTTACGGATTTTTCCAGAGTAAATGGCTTGGTGTAACTTTTCATTCTTATGGTGTAATTCTCGAAAAGAGTAGGGTTTACCAAGGCTTTTTTCATTCCCTCGTAAATTCCTTTTTCAGAATTGTCTACGATTAATCCTAAACTGCCATTGTCTAACATTTCTTTTACACCCGAAACTTCTGTTGCGATAATTTTTTTTTGAAGAGTAATGGCTTCAAATAAAACCGTAGGAAATCCTTCATATCGGGAACTCAGAATGTAAAAATCTGCATTTTTAAAATATGGATAAGGGTTTTCTGTAAAGCCTAAAAGTGTGGCTGTATCATCAACTCCCAATTCATTTTTCAAATTTTTGATTTTTTCAAAATCGTACCCATCTCCTACAATCAGCAATTTATGTTGAAATCCTTCTTCTAAAAGTTTTTTATGAACATTGAGAAGCCTGTCGAATCCTTTTTGCGGAAAAACAGTTCCTACAGAAATAAATGTGGGAATATTTTTATCAAATGCATAATTGATTACCGGTTTCTCTGCCTCAGTTAAGATTTCGTGTGTGTCTAAAGGATTGTAGATTTTTATTATTTTTTGTTTTTCAGCAATATTTTCTACCAAATCGTGAAAAAGTTTTTCAATTTTTTGAGAAATAACTAAGATTTTATCAAAGCCAAAAAACTTTTTAATTTCATCGTTATTATAGCCTTGTACCTCCGAAAGATCATTGTGAATCCAGACAATTTTTTTGGACGACTGCAAAGGAGAATTTAATATTTCGTCCCTCATGCCGTGGATGGCGGCAAATTCTATATCGTATTTTTTGTTCTGAAGTTTTCTTTTATAAAGTAAATTCGGGAATTTTCTCAATAAATTTTGATAAATAACGCGAGATGCCTTTTTAGGAATATCCTGAATTCGGTTTGTGGTAATCATTTCTCCTTTGTTGAGGTACAAAACATTTATCCAGTTGGGAACTTCCTGCAAATATTTCCCCGAATAAAGGTTTAAAAGTAAATCGATTTCAAATTGATCCTTGGGGAGATTCTTCAAAAAAGTAACGAGTACTTTTTCTGCACCACCATGGCGAAGAGAACCAATACGAATAAGAATTTTCTTTTTTTGATGCATTCAATTATTTTATATAAATTTTGAAAACGGATACAGCAAAGTAGCTAAAATCCTGATGGTATTTGATTGAATATCAGAAATAATCATTCTGTAAGATCTCTTGTCTTTTTGAGAAAATTTCAGATATCCACCTATATTTCTAATGATTGTTTTTGGATGTGTCCATAATTTGGAACTATAGGTATTCAAAAAAGCTTTGTAATTTTCTGCAAGTCCGAAAGCATTTTTATCGTCATAGAATTGGTTTGCAAGGGATTGATTGTCATTTTCATCGCGGTAATAGATTCTGCTTACCTTATTTACGCAGTAATGAAAACCTAATTTGTCGAACTGAAACTGAAAAACACCCTCCGGAATGAAGCCTTTTCCGGAAAGATTTTCAAAATCTATTTTCATTTTTTTATAAACTTCAATTTTACCCATTCCCCATTTATCACCTTTCACCTTAAATTTGTATCGCATATCAAAAATACTGCAAATAAGTGGTTCGTACGGAAATTGATCTCCAACAATAAATCCTTTTTGATCCTGACATAATGTGGAAACAAAAACTATTTCCTCTTTATTATTAATGCTTTGCCATGTTTTTACTAAAAACTCTAATGCATCGTGCATTAATGCGTCATCGGAGTCTAATGGAGAAAAATATTTTCCTTTTGCGAGGTGTATTCCTTTAAAAAAAGTGAGAAATTTATGCTGATTTTCCTGATGATAATACCTGATATCGAACTCTGCCTGTTTTTTAAAATTTTCTATAAGCAATTCTGTTTTATCCGTAGAGCCGTCATCAATGATAAGCCACTCAAAGTTTTTGAAAGTCTGTTTTTGCAAAGATTCAAACACGCGTGGCAAAGTGTGGGCTCTGTTGTATGTTGGAGTGAGAATGGTTACTAAAGGTGAATTCATTGTTTCAGCTTAAATTGTTCTTCAAAAACATTTGCTAATTGTTTGTGAATTTGTTCATTGTCGAATTTTCGAACCGAGAATTTAGAATTCTCTTTCAATTTTTCCGGTAATGCAGTATGAGTAAGAAAAAGTTTCATGCCTTCGTAGATAGAGTCTTCTGTGGGTTCTGTAAGATATCCGTCATAATTATGCTCAATCATTTCGGGAATTCCGCCGACATTTGTACTTAATATCGGAATTTCAAGTCCCATTACTTCTCCAATAGTTAGCGGATAAGATTCGGATTCTGATGGAAGCACAAAATAATCTGAGTTTTTTATATAAGGATAAGGATTTATTTGGCTGTCTAATAAAATAAATGTTTCCTCAACATTAAGTTCTTTTGCCTGAGCCTTTAAATTTTCCATTTCCCCGCCGCCTCCAATTACTGCAATAGAGTGCATGTAGCCTTCATCTAAAAGTCTTTTGTGAATGTTCATCAACGTATGATAGTTTTTCCGGCTATGAAGCCTTCCCATAGATGAAAATACGGGATGTACATCGTAAGATACAGGAAATTTCAATGACTTTTCTTTTGCTGCATCAATTTTAATGGCATTATAAATTACAGAGCTGTTGGGATATTCTATATGGTAAAGATCTTTAATAATATCTCTCGTCTGCTTTGATCCGAAAATAACCCAATCGAATTTCTTCAGACTGTTGATGCGATACATTACACGATCCTTATTCGGGTCGTACGAAACATCGGTATGGAACCATCCTATTTTTCTTGATGGAATAGGGCTTTTCAAAACCGAATCGAAATCTGTATAACCCGGTGCAATTTCGATGTCGTAATCTTTTTTGATGTAATCTCTGTAAAGAGCTTTTGGATTTTTTCTGTAATACCAAAGAATGAAGGCTCTTTTCGCAAGCTGGAGATTTCTTATCCAGCGATTAGAACTCATGTCTTCCCGTCCTTTTTGTATGCTGATAACTTTTATATCGCTGGGAATTTCATTTCTAAGCTCCCCTTGGAAAATAGTTAATAATAAAGTTACATCAAACACCTCTCGCGGAAGATTTTGTAATAAATCTAAAATAAGCCATTCTACTCCTCCCATTTCCATCGAGCGATGGCGAATAAGTATTTTAATCTTCATATAGTGAATTTTAGCTCAGTTTTTTTATCACTCTGTTAAAAAAAGTGTTTTGTTTCTCATAGATAAATTTTGGAAGATTGGGTATATCATCAATTTTCTTTCCGTAAAGAGTGTTTAGATTTCTACGTTTTGTAGCACTCAGAATTACTTGATGCCAATTATCTTCTTTTATTTTCGATTTTTCTTGAGTGTGAGAAAGACCGTTGTCGTGAATTCTATAAAAATATAATGCTTCCGGAATGAACTGTATTTCTCCAATTTCATATAGCTGTAGATACAAATCCATATCTTCTGCTATTTTCAAATCGGGATTAATTCCTGTGATTTTTTCATAGGCACTTTTTCTAAATGTAAAAAAATGCGAAATTTCGAACTGAATATTAAAAAATAATGGATTTGCTTTTTTTACTTTATAGGTATTGGGGAATATTTTTTTGAAATTTAAATTTTCATCACATATATTAATTTTGGAATAAGTAGCAATAACTTCTTTTGTGAAATAACAATCTATAGATTTTTTAATTGCATGATGAGTGAGAGCGTCATCTGGATCCACAAAGCCACAAATTTGCCCATTTGCGAAGTCTACCAATTTCTTTTTAGTGTATCCAACACCTTTATTTTCTGGGTTTCTGTAAATTGTGAAACGATTATCATTGCCAATAAGATTTTGTAAATTTTCGTAGGATTCATCCGTAGAACAATCATCCAGAATTATTACTTCAAAATTTCCATAGCTTTGGTTAATAATGCTTTGATAGCAGTCTTTAAAAAGTGTAAAATTATTATAATGAGCAATAAGTAGAGAGAACAGCATTGTAGAGGTAAATTTAAGAAGAATGTGAGAAATAATATTTTATATAGTTGAACGCTTTAAAATTATATTTGGATAAATAATATTTAAATAATTTATAACCTTGATGATTTATGTGTGATTGAATTAGGGGTTTGTATTTTCCATCAAAAATAACAGATAAATAATTTAAATGTCTGAATAGTTTTTCATAATAAGTAATAGATTTTTCTTTATTGGTAAAACTATTATTGTTAATTCTGTAGACAGAAGTATAGTCTTCTAGTCCAATTAATTCTCCTTTATTAGCTAGAACTAAAAATAAAATAATATCTCCAAATATAATGTCTGGATGAGAAAGTATCTCATAATCCTTTTCAGTAAAAGAATTTATAAATAATGTACTGGCAGTAGGAATTAACCATTGATTAAGCAAATCTGTATCTTTATATGTTTTGCTTTCAACGTTAGATATTTTATCATTTATTGCAATGAGGTCATCATTCAAAACTTTAGCATTAGTAAAACACAGGCTATAATTTGGGTTGGCATTGAGGATATCTACTTGTTTTTGAATCTTATTCTCATCAATCCAATAATCATCACCTTCTAAAGCAGCGATATATTTGCCTTCTAAAGCCTTGAAAAGATCCTTATTATTTTGAGTTGCTCCAACATTTTTATTTTGTAATAGCAACTTGATAATTTTTGGATATTTTTTTTGATAATCCAAAATGATGTTTCTGGTATTGTCTGTAGAATGATCTTCCGCGATAACAATCTGAATAGAAAAATTGGTTTTTTGAATTAACGCACTTTCAATAGCCTTTTCAATATAGTCTTCATGATTATAAGCTAACATAGCTACGCTTACCATTGGATTAGGGAGGGTATTGTCTATAATAGTATAGCTATTGCTCATTATTCCAATAATTAGTATTTGAGATTAGTTCATTGTAATCATTTTTAGTAACTCCCACTATTTTTTTGTCCCAAAATCTGTTATGTCTAAAATACCATTCTCTTTGTATGCCTTCATCCTTCCATCCGCATTTTTTTACATAGACGCCATAAGAGGGTGCATTATAATCTATGATAGATCCGTCTAAACGATTGAGTCCTAATTCTTCAAAAGCATATCTCATGATAGTCATAATCGTATCTACAGCGTGGCCTTTTCCTCGAATATCTTTGTCACCAAGCAGCATACCATGGTGTGCATTTTTATCTTTCCAATTGATATCTACCAGATTAGCAGTGCCAATTAGCCCAAGTTCATCGGTGTCTATTGCAAACCTCTGATTGAGCGATGAAACCGAAAGGCTTTCAAACCACTTTTGTTGATCTTTTTTACTGCTAGGAAAGTGCCAACCTCCAATCATATTATTAATTTCGGGATCATTAGCCCATTTATGAAGTAATTCTAGATCTTCTTGTTCTATTGCTCTTAATCTGATTTTTTTTCCTGCGATATTCATGTCTTAAATATTGGTTTGTATTAAAGTTAAAGTTTTTTTCATATCTTGCTCTGTATATCTTTGGTCTATTGGTAATGCAATAATTTCATTGGTGAGATGATAAGAATTTTTATCTTTATCACACCAGTTCAAAACATTCGGCCAATAGGTTGCACAATATATTTTTTCTGAGATTAATTTTTCTTTGATTTTTTTTGCATTTTTTGTTCTAAAAGGATACACCATTGGCACGTCTGATGAGTCAAGGCTTATTTTTAATCCATTCTTAAAACTTAAATTTTGATCCAATATCGCAAAATTTTCCTTTCTTTTTTTTGCAACCTCTTCAAAGTTAACAGAGGCTAGGATGCTTTTAGATATATTAGACATTTGTTTGATTGCTTGGTTTTCTAATGATTTATCATTTTTAGAAAAATCAAAATATCCCTCTTCAGCAGAAAGATCTATCCGTTTTAATAAGTGAGCCATGCGCTCATAACTGTAATCTTGTTCAAAATGAAGATCTAAATTATTATTGCAAGACAATAGACCACCATCAGCTATGCCTATAAATTTCCGTGGAGAGTAAAAAGATCCGATACAATCTGTTATTTGTGCAAATAATGCTTGCGCATTATCTACTATCATATTGGGGATTTTGGTGCTAAGATTTTTTATGAAATTGGTTTTAAGACCAAAATAATTAGTCATTAAGAAAGCTGTATTTTCGGGCATTTTTTCAAAATCAAATAGAGGTTCTAAATGATCATCTACATCATAAAACTCAAATGCAATGTTCAACTTATGGAGAGGCTCTAGCATTACCTCACAGGTGTAATAAGGCAAATATACGTTACTGAAGTTAGAAACTTTTAATATGTGCTCAAAACAATTGCGTGCTGTATTGAGGTGTACAAAATCTTTAAAAAGATAATCTTCTTTAGGAGAGAGCTCTAGTCCAAAATAGCCTCCAATAGCTTTATCCATACTATATTAATTCAAACTGATCTAACATCACATTAATCTCATCAGGTGTATTAAACATTAAAACATCTAAAATGGATAGACCTAGTTCATAAGGTTCTCTTTTTTGATTGTATGGTGTTATCTGTATTTTTTGAAAGGACAACTCTATGTCTTGAGATGCATATTTTGATCTGTCAAAAAAATCGAGGCCGCCGATTGGGTTAATGTAATGTATTTTGTTAGTTGTATTTTTACTAATTGTTTTGCAGATATTTAATGCCCATTCGTCAGCCGCTTGAGGTTCTTCAATATTAAGACCCATATCCGAGAAGACAGGTAATTCTTTTGGAAAACCAAGGTATTTGCAGATCTCTTCTAAAGAAATTTTGTTAAGTGTGACGATGTCCTCATATGTTCTAGAAAATATACTATCTATAAGCGCCATCACTTTATAATAATGTGGTGCAATCTTTTTATAGGGTTGCAGTTGTGACTTTATCTTTGATTTCCAGTCTTTTGTGTTGTCTATTAGACAGTTCTTTATTTTGGTGTGGCGGCTATTATTTTTGATTAATGGGACTTGTATATAGAGCCAACCCTCATTCTGCTTTAAGATTCTATTTCTTTCAATCCATCCGTGTGTAATAAATTGCACAGGATCAAATAATATAAATAGATCAACATGCTTTATCAGGCTAATATAGCCAATGTAAGGCATGAAATAAGGTTGCATAATGGCTACTTTCATTTTAATTATTTTGAATTCTTAATAAATGTCTAGCGATTAAATCTACTTCTTCTAGCGTGAGATCATAATACAAAGGCAGGCATAGCACGCGTCTTGCAATATTGTCGGTAATTTCTAGTTCTTGTTTTTCTAAATAATGCAAAGAGTTAGCTAGAGAAGGGTAAAAATAGCGTCTGGTAAAAATCTCGTGGGCATTTAACTGCTCTATGCATTTTAGCATGAAGGCTTCAGACTCAAAAATGATTGGGTAATACGAATAGTTGTTTTCAGAATTACTATGCCAGATTGGTCTAACCGCTTTTAGGTTTTTAAGTTTTTCATCATAGCGTAATGTTAATTCTTTTCTTTTTTGATGAATACTATCGATGTACTTTAGATTGGCTAAGCCCATAGCCGCGTGAAATTCTGAGTTTTTACCGTTAATGCCTAACTCGGCAAAGTTTTCTGGACCATCAAAACCAAAATTACGGATGTAAGCTAGCTTTTTTAAAAGATTGGGATCCTTTGTGATAAGCAAGCCGCCTTCTGTAGAATGGTAGAGTTTAGTAGCATGAAGAGAGCATGTGGAGATATCACCATAGTCAAAAATAGATCGGCCATTAATCTCCACACCAAAAGCATGTGCGGCGTCATAGATGACTTTGAGATTATATTTTTTGGCGATTCTTTCAATTTTTTCGACATCGCAAGGATTTCCGTAAACGTGCGTGGCTAATATAGCCGAGGTCTTTTCCGTTATAGAAACTTCGATTTTATCAGCATCAATATTAAGCGAGTTTTTGTCAATATCCACAAAGACAGGCTTACAGTTTTCCCAGACAATGCAGCTTGTGGTGGCAATAAAAGAAAATGGTGTAGTAATAATTTCTCCGGTTAAATCAAGGGCTTTAATCGCCATTTGTATAGCCACGGTACCATTAGTAACAAAAAGCAGGTGATTAACTTTAAGAAAATCCTTTAGTCTTAATTCTAAATCGTTGGCCAAGGGTCCCATATTGGTAAGCCATTGTCTTTTCCAAATGCCTTCCAGGTAAGATTGATAAATTGGTAAAGGAGGTAAAAAAGGTTTATTTACGAGAATCATATTTGTATTTTATTATTAAGATATAAGAAAATGTCACTTAATATCTTTAATAAGGTATTCCTGTTTGTTAATAATTACAGAATTTGCAGGAACATCTTTGTGAATAACGCAACCCGCTCCCAAAATAACATTATCTCCAATCGTTACATCTTTAAGGATAATTACGTTTGCACCCGTCCATACGTTATTTCCGATTTTAATTTTTCCTATATTGAAATCGGTCTTGGCAACAGAAAAAGGATTTTTGGTATATTGATGGTTGTGGTCGAAAATTTTCATACCTTCTCCCAGAATACAGTTTTTCCCAATCTCTACTTCTCCCAAACAAGAAATTGTTGCTCTTGTAATGTAAGTTTCATCACCAATAGAGAACTTTGCATTGGGTTTTACAGTAATGAAATTTGAACTGTTGATAAAAACGTTTTTTCCGAAATTAAATATTGCTTTTTCTGAGATATCAAGAATATTACCAGATCCCAATCTAAATGAAGGGTCTATTATACTTTTCTCAGTAAAAAAAAGATCTCGTTTTTTTGCGTTGATACAACTGTTGAAGAAATTTTGAAATTTTATAAAAAAGAAACCTGCTGTCTTTTTCATCTAAAAATGTTTAGTCAAAAGTATTAAATATTCTTCATACTTTTGCTATTTTTCAAGACCAAAACGACTGATGGATAAAAATAAACCTTTAGTAAGTATTAGTATTCCCATTTTTAAATGTGAGAAATACATCTGGAGATGCTTAAAATCTGTAGAAAAGCAGACATATAAGAATATTGAAGTTATATTGGTTAACGACTGTACGCCGGATGAAAGTATGAAGATTGTTAAAGATTTTATACAGGAGAATCCTTCACTCAATATCAAAGTTTTGGAGCATGAAAAAAACTCGGGGTTGTCTGTGGTGAGAAATTCCGGTATTAATGCGTCTTCAGGTGATTATATTTATTTCTTAGACAGTGACGATGAAATTACTGAAGAATGTATCGAATTATTGGTAAACGATGCGGTAAAGACCAATGCCCAAATAACAGTAGCCCAAAACCGCTGGATTAATACTTTTGATAATACAACTAAAGATTTCGGTTTTCCAACCAATGCTGCAAAAAAAAAATACTCTAACCGACTGGAAATTTTCTCCGAATACAGTAACGGCGGTTTTCCTTCATCTTCATGGAATAAATTAATTAAAAAAGATTTTATTGTAGAGAACAAAATCTACTTTGTTCCCGGGCTGTACGCACAAGACGAACTTTGGTTCTTTCATCTTTTGCTTAAAACAGATTCTTTAGCCGTAATAGACGATATTACTTATCTGTACTATCTGCATGGAGAATCGGTTATTTTCAATAGAACTAAAAGGAATTTCGAAAACTTTCTAACTATTTTAGAATACTTTACCACGGCTTACCGGAATGAAAAAAACATCAAACTAAAACGTCTTATTAAGAACAAAATTATACTCTTCAAAGAAATGGTTCTTATTATGCAATGGAAAGCACTAAAGGATAAAAACTATCTTCAGACTAATATCGATAGAATGCAAAAACTTACCAGATTAAGTTTCGCCGATTATTTTAGTTCTGAATACAGCAGCGACGTTAAAAAGAAGAATTTATTCCAAAATATACCATCGGCTTTTGCGGCGAAATTATTTATTTACCGTTTTGAAAGGTAATATTTTATTTTTTGAATCTATAATAGAGAAATAAGAAACTGAAATTTGAAAGCAAAATAGAATTGTAAGCCTTACTCAATCCTTTAAACTGAGTTTTAACTTCATTTTTATCTAAATTTTTGTAAGAATTTTTGATTCTATTAAACTGAATGTGCCTTTCTTCAGCTGTCATTTCATGAGAAAAATGATGAAAAATTTTGATGGCATTCACCAGATTTTTATACGCAACAAATTCAAAAATTGATTTTCGGTCTTCATAAATATTCTTCTCTTTAAAAATATTTCTGAGCAGTACATCTGTTCGCACAAGATCTATTTTTTTAATGGACAATTTTTTTGCGGAAGAATCTGGATGAATAAAATGGGTATAAACGGCATTGCAGTTCCCGATCATAGAGGCTTCTTCAAAGATGAGCCGCTCAACAATCTCATCGGCATTTAAAAGTGGCTCTGTAAAAGAAAAAGAATGAGATTTGAACGTTTTTGCCCGATAAAGTCCTCTTATATGAATGTCGTAACGCCCTACAGTGTCGTGTATAATTTGTTTCCCTGAAAATTCTTTATATTCAAATTTCTTATCCAACGAATCCTCATGATAAATATTATTTATACTTTTTATTTTTCCGTCTGTAAATTGAGTAACTACAATGGGGGTTACAATGTCGAGATTTGGATGCTCTAAAAAAGTTTGATAACACTTCTCAACAGTATCCGGATCAATCACATCATCATGATCGAATAAAAAAATGAATTTTCCTGAAGCTTTTTCCTGTCCGTAAGCTTTGGAGTATTGTGCATATTTTTGGTTTTCTTTCGTATAAATTTTTATTCTGGAATCATGCTTTGCAAATACTTTCAATTCCGCAAGTGTAGAATCTGTAGAACCATCGTTAACGCATACAAATTCGATGTTTTTATAGGTCTGATGAAGCAGACAGTTCATAGACGATTGTACGAAATCGCCCAGCTGAACAGAGTTGTAATACGTTGTAATTACGGATATAAGAGGTAAATCTTGCATGGGATCTTTGTGTTAAACTACAGAATAGTATTTTTTGAGAATATTTTTTAAATAAATTTCTTTGCTTGTTAAAACATTTTCTGCAAAATAAGATTCGAGATCGGTAATGTTGATGTCGTATCCCGACCCACTTTTAATGAGATGAATATCAATTTTCTTATGGTAAAACTGCTCAATAATCTCCAGAATTTCTATAATCGTATAGTTTTGGGGATATGCAATATTTACAATTTTATTTAATTCTTGATTTTCAAGTAAGCTCAATGTTATTTTTTTGATGTCATCTGCATCAATAAGGTTTCTTGTGGCTTTGGTGTGCACATTAATCGTTTCTCCTGCCCGAACAGACCGGGTTAGATAATTCATCAATAAATTTGGATTTCCGCCATTCCCTACGGCATTACTTACTCTTAAAATAAGATAATCAGTGCACGAATTCTTTACAATTTGCTCCATTTTCAGTTTGTGTAGAACATAGTCGCTTCCTGTTTTGGAAGAATCATAAATACTGCAAGTTGAAAAATAAACAAAAATGGTATCGGGGTTTTCAGAAATGGTTTTGTGAATGAGGTTTTCTTCCCGTAGAAATTCTTCTTTTCTTGTCTCCATTGAATTTGAAACACCAGATGCAAAGAACATGACATTTTTTAAGTCATTTTCTTTAAAAAGCGAGGCAATAAGTCCGTTTCCTATAATCATTTAAAAATAATCTGATATGCGTAAAGATGAAAGTACAATAAATAATATGAAATTACTGACTATTAAAATCTCCATCATTTTTCTACCCTTTATCTGTTGCGAATTTAAAAAAATACCCATGAAAAAAAAGTAGTAAAACGGAAATAGCAGTCTTATATTTAAAACATCTAATTTTGTGAAAAAATATGTTATCCATAAAAATGCAAGATAAAAAATAGATATAAATATGAAATTTGTATTTACCTGTAAGCTTTTATTTAAAAGAACCTGTAATCTTTTTTTGTAAATAAAAATTAAAGTAATAAAAATTAGGATAACAATGATGTATGGCATTCTCCCAAACAAATTTGAAAAAAGAGGATTAAATGCCTGTAAAGTATTGAAAAAACTTAATCTAAGATTCAACTTTACTTCGCCCAATGCTTCTCTGTTTCCTGTTAAAAAACCAGTGAGAAGATAATTCAAAAACAAATAAATGGAACTAGCTACAATACTGAAAAATGACCATATCGTTAAGTTTTTATAAGTTTTACTTCTACTGATGTAATATTTCACGGCAGATATTAATAATAAGCCTAGTGAAATAGAAATTAATGAATATTTTGTTAAAAAGAGTAAAAAAAGCAATAAGCCTATTTTCCAGTAAGAATGGTTTAATTCGAAAACTCTCTTAAGATTTATAAATAAGAGTAACCCAAGAGGAATGATTAATATTTCTGACCAAGAATATGTTGTAATGGAAAAAAAGCCCCAGGATAAAGTTAAAATCCAATATAGCTTCCATTCTTGGAGATATTTTTTTGCAATAAATAAAGATGATAAAATGCATATTGCATTAATAATTTTTGAACATAGAAAATAATCATTCAAAAAAGTATTGAAAGTTCGCAGAATGACAGGATACATGATAGGAAAAAGACTATTTGTAATTCGAGGTAAATTATCTGCAATCATATAATAATCTCGAGAATCATTTGTCTCTGTTATAAAGTATAAGGCACTATATATTATAACGAATATATGTATAAGAGGAACTGTATAATAAATTTTGTCTTTCATGTTATACAATTATGGATATTTTAAAATTTAGTATATTAATGATTAATGTATTGTTTTCATTAAACTACAATTTATAAAAGTCCTTTATTTTCTTATGTCCAACATGTAGAATAACTTCTTCGCCAAGACCTTCGTTTCCATCGCAAAGACACCATTGTTTGGGTAGGATGTATGGGTAAAATCCGGTTTTCCATGCGGATTTCCACATCACAAGGGATGCTCTTGAAGGATCTGTCATCATGATTTCACAACAATTTTCATAAAAAATCTTTCCTTTTTCGTCATTTTTCCATAAAGTCATGGGGCTTTGGTTGTAAGAATGCCCTAAACCTAAGCTTTCATCGGTGATTGGTTTTCCGTCTCTGGACCAGATCATATCCTGTCTTAGCAGTTGCCTGTCGTTATCGGGGACACAGAATCCGAATTTTTCAGTTAAATAAATAAGAGCTATTATGTCGCTGGAAACTACTTCCATATCGGAATCTAAAACACATTTAAAATCTGCATCAGATTGAGTCAAAGAATAAAATTTAAAATAATCTGCAGTTCTGTAGCCATATCTTTCATGCTCTGGATGAGCAACGGGGGAAGTTGCCCGGATGAGGTTTACTCCCTCTATTTCTAAATTGAAATCGGAGTAAACAGTATATTTGGCATTAGGGAAATATTTCTTTAAAGTCCGTAAAGAAGGATCCAAACGGGATTCTCCATTCTGAAAATCGGCTCCACCTCCATTTACTCTCTGTTCTCCAAATTCTGCGAAGAAAAATTCTATTTTTATAGAACTGATGAAGGTTTGATCTGCTTCAGAAAAAGGTTCATCACGGAATGGCTTTTCTTTCTTTTTTTTGTTGGTAGCAATGGCTTCCCCTTTTAGTACAGCCCAAGCGCGTTCAATTCTATATAATAATGTTCCTAGCATGTTTCTGGATATTAGAAATTAATTTTTTTAATTTTTTCACGCAATGGCTTCTCTATAAAACGATAGCTTAAAGCAGAAAAAAATAATAAAGCAATAGTACCACAAATAAAAAGTTTCAGATCCCCTGATACATGAAATTTTTGTAAAATAAACTCTGTGAATAAAAAAACAGGAATTTGCAAAATATAGATACCATAACTTATCTCTCCTAAGAATACAAAAAAATTACATCTGAAAATCTGGGTTATTATTCCCGTATTTAAAGACATTATTATGATGAATGGGATAAAAAGTAACGCCAAAAATCCATCATGATAATTCAAGAATTCCGGGCGAAAAACCAGTGCAGTGGGTATTGCTAGGAAAATGAGAAGAATGGCATAATCATAATTTCCAGACTTATTTTTTAAATATTGAATAAAAAATAATCCTGCAAGATTTCCAACCAAAAATTGATTGAGATGCATGATCGGAAAATACAAAAGAAATCTTTTTGTAAATAATGCGTTATTGATTTCCCAATGGCTGTTTATTGCCCAGCAAAGAAAAATCTGTGTAATCCCCCAAAATATGAGTATAGGGAATAAAAGCTGCTTAACAGTATATTTTCTGTAAAAATAATTAAAAGCAAAAGGAAAAATAACATAAAAAAGAAGTTCTACGGATAATGACCATCCTGTAAGATTAACGGTAAAAACCTTATCCGGAAACCATGCTTGTAACATTATTATATTTAAAATTATATCTGTAGCAAGAATGTTTTCTTTAGGATATAATAAATGCAAAGCAAGCATTAAGAATATGGCAAAAAGGTATAAAGGATATATTCTTGCAAATCTGTTTTTAAGAAAAGACTTAAATTTAATCGTCTTACTGTTTCCATAAGCAATTATCATTACAAAACCAGATAAAATAAAAAAAAAGCTTACGCCTACATTAGCTTGCGTTAGAATTTTACTAACGATTGGATTAGAAAAAATGTTAAGAGGTCTTCCGAAATGATAAGCAACAATAGCCAATGCTGCTACAAAACGAGTAAAGGTTAATTGCTCAATTCTCATGAATTTGCTTAGTTTTTTTCATCATTATCATTCTATTTTACAGCGGCAGGAAATATTTCTTTAATCTGTGATAGAAATAACTTTCTGCAAATATATGAAGATTAAAGTTTTTAATGTATTTCTTTGTATTTTTGAGATATTTTTTAAAATGATGAATTTTCTTCCCATTGTATTTACTTGTGATGATTCTTATTTCAAGTACACGAGTGTGGTTATTGCCTCACTTCTAACGAACCAAAATAAGGATTGCAGGTATGAAATTAATATCATAAGTGAATACATAAGTCAGGAAAATCAAAAACTGGCAGAACAGCAAATTTCTAAGTTTCCCAACTTCTCTCTGAAATTTATAACATTAGAAAATTTTGATGCGGATAAATTCTATCTCAATTCCTATATGAGTGTAAGTACATACTACAGATTTTATATTCCTCAGTTGTTTCCTCAATATGAAAGAATATTGTATCTGGATAGTGATCTTATTGTGGATGCAGATATTTCTGAGCTGGCTTCAATAGATTTTGAAGAGCGATTAGCCATCTGTTCGCCAAGTCCATTCGTTATAGACAAAATAAAGGAAGGAAAAGATAAAGTTTTTACCGAAACTTATTTTCGCAATTATCTGCAAATGCCCGATCCGTTAAAGTATTTTAATGCCGGGGTAATGTTATATAATTTGAAGAAAATGAATGAAATTAATATAACTGAAAAACTTTTCGGTGCGTTAGAAACCATTAAAGAACCGTTATTGCAGGATCAGGATATTCTTAATTCTGTTTTATCAAGAAATGGTGGTATAAAATTGATTTCCAGTAAATATAACATGACGAAATCTTACCGGATTACAGCCAAAAGAATTTTTTTAGAAAATATGAAAGAGTTTTTTGGTCTCAGTAAAAAAGAAAATTGGTTTTATATCTATCATTATGTTGGGAAGGATAAACCCTGGATGGGAAAAAGAATAGACGGTCTTTTATTCGAAAAATATGCTAAAAAGTCTCCTTTTTTTAAAGAAATTTTTTCTTAAATTAAAAGTTTATGCTATTTACCATATTTACTCCAGCATACAATAGAGGATATATTATTGAAAACTTATACCAAAGTTTGCTTAAACAGTCTTTCAGAGATTTTGAATGGTTAATTGTTGATGATGGTTCTACCGATAATACGGAAGCATTAATTCAATCTTTTATTGCTGAAAATAAGTTGAATATAAGATATTTTAAACAAAAAAATCAGGGTAAACATATTGCAATTAATTCAGGACTAAAAGAAGCCCGAGGTTTCTACTTTTTCACAGTGGATAGTGATGATTTTTTACCCAATGACAGTTTAGAAATATTGCAGCAAGAAAGTAATAATATTAAAAAAGATAATAATGCGGGGTTGATTGGTTTAAGGTCTTATATTAATCAGGATGTTATTAAAAGATCTTTCGATGGTCAACAAATGGAATGTTCTTCTTTGGATTTTACCTACAAATATGGCTACAACGAAGAAATGGCAGTCTGCATAAAAACTTCAATAGCTCAACAATTTCCATTTCCTGTTATAGAGGGAGAGAAGTTTTGTCCGGAGTCTTTGGTGCTAAACAGAATCTCCCAAAACTATACCTTTTATTACTTTGGTAGGTCGATATATACAGGAGATTATTTAGAAGATGGCTTATCAGCAAAATACTGGGAAAACTTTAAAAAATCGGTAAATTACGCTCTTATTTACTGGTCAGAACTTGCATCATCCAATATTCCTAAAGAAATCAGAATAAAAGCTCTGAAAAACTATTTTGCATTTTCCCATAATATCCCCAACCAAATATTTAGAATTCTGAAAGATATTTCTCCATCAAATATTATTCTCTACTATTTAAACAAGTAATCTTTGAACCCAGTTTTTGAATTCATACTGCTCTACAATTTTTGATTCAATTGTTTGATATGGTTTTTTGAGAAATTCTGATAACCCCTCGAAATTTTTATAATCGGTAACGAAAATATTATCGGGATGATAAAAATCGTACGATTGTACTGTAGCATTGTTGGTAATTACTTTTTTCTTATAATTGAGAGCCTCAAAAAAACGAAGTGAAAGTCCGCCATGTTCCTCACGTTTCATATCAATCAACACAGACGCTTTTTTTACCATTTCTAAATTTTCCTGATAAGATGTTGCCTCGACAAGGTTTTTAATTCTGTTGTCGTTATTGGCATATTCTTTATCTGTATTAAGATAAATAAGAGGTTCTGAAGAAATTTTATTGTCATCAAGATAGGATAGAAGATGCTGTATTTTTTCATGTCTTTCCGGAAGATACTGCCCAATGTAAAAAAAATCGTACTCTGCTTTATAATCCGTATCATCTTTTTCATAAAAACAGTTCGTGATGAATTTTAAATCATAATCCGGGTAGTTTTTTATATCTTCTTGATCAAAAACAAAAATTTCATCAAAATATTTTCGGTAAGAAAGAATTTTTTTGGATACAGAAATGCCGTCAAGCTGATAATCTATCATTTTTTTGCTGATTTTTCTTGCTTTTTCTATTACATATTCAGGAACAAGATCTCCCCGAATGACCAGACAATAATCAAAACTATTATTTTGAAGTTGCTGAACACTTTTTTTGCAATATCTCTCAAAGTTTATTTTATTGGCAATGATAGGATATTGTTTATTTTTAAGAACATTTCTATAGAAAAGATTCGTTAGCTTTTGAAGGAAAGTAAACTGATTATAGTAGAGTTTGTTTTTAAAAAGTATTTCCAGATCATACCCGTTTTTAATAAACTGATCTACGAATGGTTCGCCTAATACTTGGTTTTTGTATATAAATAGAACCTTTGTCATCTTTTACGAAATAATTTTGTGGGTAATTTCCTTAAATTTTTTTCTCCAAATCTCCCAGTTGAGTTCTTTTTCATATTTTATTCTTGCCTGTTGGGAAAAACTATGTAAGAGTTCTTCATTATTAATAATTTTTTCGATAGCCGCTGCATATTCTTTCGCAGACGAATTTTGAGAAAGCAGCAATCCTGTTTTTCCGTTTTCTACATGAGCCGAAACCCCGCCTGTATCTGTTGTAATGATGGGCAAACCATATGCTGCAGCTTCGCAGAACGCAATAGGTGTACAATCTGCTTTTGTGGGAACAAAAAGAAAATGAGACTGCAAAAGATGAGCCTGAATCTTTGCTAAATCTTCATCGTTATTCTTGTTAAGATAGGGAATAATATTTACCCAGGTCTCATTTAAATTGGGGTTGCAGCCGATAATCTGTAATTTTACCGAATAACCTTTTTGGTGAAGAATCTTTATGGTTTCATAAGCAAGGTGGCCTCTTTTTCTTTCCCAGTCTACCGCTAGAAATAAGAAAATAAATTCTTTATTTTTCTCTTGGATTAAGTTTTCTGCCGCAGGAGCTTTTAAATTGGCTCCAAATTTTAAAACTTTTACTTTTTCAGGATTAATGCCATAAGCTTGAACAGCATAATTCGCAGCCCATTCGGAAGAGAAAATATTTATGGCACTTTTATTCAGCATTATTTTCTCAACCTGTTTGGTTTCCCATTTAGAAAGCCATCCAAATCCCGAATAATAGGGGTAATAATTTAATAATTGGGCAACATTGGCATCATTGAGATAGATAATGGGTATTCTGGTTTTAACAAAAGCAAAATCGTTGAGGTAAGTTGGAACAAAAAGAATATCATAATTTTTATCCTTTAAAAAAGAGGAAATTTTTTTCCCGAGTTTTTTTGACGAGTGAAAATTAACTTTTGTATTGTAACCGCGATGAAAAATTGTATAAAATAGCTTCTGGATTTTGGTGAGTTTTGCAGTTTCCTGCTCATCTAACTTTATTTGCGGAATCCATTCTATCTCATAGCCTAATGCAGAGATTTGTTCGTACATTTTATACATTGTTCCGGACCAATTTGCCTTATTTTCCAGAGGCATAGAACTGTAAAAACCGATTTTCATGATGGGATTTTCTTTTGGTAACTGAGATTTTTAAGCTTAATTAGAAGAAATTTCTAATATCTTTCTCAACCAGACTTTAAAAGAATAATCTTGTATAATATCGTTATCAATTTTATAATAATCTCTGTTAAGAAAGTTTGAAACCTCAACAGTGTCTATAGATTTATAATCGACAACTAAAATATTGTCTGGATGATAAAAGTTATAATTTTTAACATCTGTATTATTGGTAATTATTTTTTTTTCGTAATACATTGCTTCAAAGAAACGAAAAGATAAACCATTATGAACATCCATTTTAAGGTCTATTATGCATTTTGACTTCATTACATTGCTGAGGTTTTCTTCATAAGAAATATAATCTGAAAAAAATATCAAAGCTGATGAGTTTTCTTTCTCTTGCCCCGAAACCATAAAATGGATTCTTTGCTGAGGTAGAAGGTGAGCCAAATTTTCCAAAATTTTAATACGTTCGTTTAAACCTATACCAATGTAATAAAGATCATATACAACTTCTTTGGTTTCACGATAATGCTCAAAATAAAAGTTAGGAATAAATATTAATTCTAGCTCAGGGTAGAGAGAAATATCATCTTTTTCAAAACTGTAGATTGAAGAAAAATATTTCTTTTTATCAAATATATCAGGGCACATTTTTACACCATCGCACTGGTAGTTTATTAATTCATTTCCCAATACACGTAGTCTAGCTAATACATGTGCAGGTAACCTATCTCCTCTGCAAAATAAAATTTTTTCATACTTGTTATTTTTAATTTTATCTAAGCAACGTTTGTAGTAATTATTTTGGATTGTAGTTTCAACTTTTTTATAGTAATCTCTTTTCTTAAGAATATGAATGTAGAATAAATTGCAAATTTTGTGGAATAACTTCAAAAGTCGATATTCTCTCCTTGTTCTTTTAATAAAAAATTCGTCAACAATATATTCATCCTTCAGAATTTCTTTGCTGTTTTTTATGAATAATTCTGTGAAAAGAGGATTTACAATTAACAGGTTAGATTTATGAAGCATATTCTGTTGTTTGTATTTATTTTTATAGATCTTGAGTTAATTTTTAGGATTATTTACTCCAAATTATTTTTTTGATCATCTTTTTTTGTTGATTAAAGGAAAGTCTCGAAAAGAAAAATTTTAACTCTTTAGCAAACTGATTGGTTGTTATTACCTTTTTCTTGAGGTAGCTTGCCTCAATAATTCTAAATGTAAAACCATTTTGCCATCCTGCCTGAATATCTAAAACAATCGTAGAATTTAATGTAATTTTCAAATAATCATGAATTGAAATGCCGTTCTGCAGATAATTGAAAGCATATTTATTTTCCAAAGTATCTACCTCCAGGTCATGCTTTACGATACTAATATCAAGATTGATTTTGGCTTTTTGAAAATTTATATTATCCAGAATCTCTGTAATGATTCTATCTCTTCTATCTGCAATATTGCCAACGTAGGATATAACATCAGCACGTTTTACAGGCAAATCTTTTTTTAATTGTTCAATTTGTGCGACCGGATAATAGAAATTAGTTTCGTATTTGAGTCTAAGATCCGGATAATTGATGATGCTGTTCTTATCAAAACAAAATATGTCTGAAAATAAATGCCTCGACTTACGAATCGAAATGGATTTTGGCATATTCACACTATCCCATAAATAGCTGACAAGTTTATGGTGAGAATGTTTTGAAAGATAACGTAAGGAATGTACATTAAAATTATCTGAGCGGATTATTATGATATAATCATAAATATCGCATACTTTTTC
The DNA here is from genome assembly GCF_017808115.1 of Chryseobacterium sp. RR2-3-20. Lineage (NCBI taxonomy): Bacteria > Pseudomonadati > Bacteroidota > Flavobacteriia > Flavobacteriales > Weeksellaceae > Chryseobacterium > Chryseobacterium sp. RR2-3-20. The sequence goes on from NZ_JADQBD010000013.1 coordinate 31,145, forward strand.
TTTAATTTGTCTTAGATAATGTTTATTTTTATGCTTAATGTCCAAATTTGTCCAATAAGAATTATCTTTTAAAAACAGCCTTTTAAAAATATTAATATATTTATGATAAAACTTTCTTTTGTAAGTAAAATTATTATCAATTAAAAAGAAATCGATATTATAACCTAAACTTTGCAAAAAGCATATAGCATCTTGTTGTATAAAGCCTTGTTCTATAATTAGTATTTTTGGACTCATTAAAAAATTATATTATATACTCCAATAGATTATTCTTAATGCTTTCAAGAAGCCTTTTACGCCTAATCTTTTTAAATTTAGAAATTTAACGAGGTGAAATAAAATTTCCCTTTTTGTAAATTCATATTCTTTTAGATGATGAGCAAAAAGCCTGTATATCCTAATCTCTGTGTCATTATTAATTCTGTTTTCTTTGTAAAAATTTTTGTTGAGTTTTCGGTTTAAGAGCAATTGTTCTAACCAAACTTTTGTTAAGCTTCCTGCAGAAAAATGAGAAATATTAATTCTATTGGTAATGAAATTCTGAAATTTACTGTCTAAATGCAAAGAAAAAGAAATGTCATAAGAATGAAAATTTGTTAATCTTTCATCAAATTTATACTCTGCCCAAGTAGCTTTTTTACATGCGATAAAAACGCCATCTATAAACCTCACTTTTAGCAATCCATTTTCACTGCCTGCAAAGGTGTAATCGTGTCTTTCGTTTGTCTTTTTATTAATATGGGCAAGATGACTGTATGCATATCCGGAAACCATCCACCATCCGCAGGGTACATTAGGTATGTAAGTAGCTCCTGCCACACCGATACATCCAATATTCTCGGTTTGTAAATAGTCAACTAATATTTCGCCCCAATTTTGAGTTTCAAACAAAACATCTTCGTGCACAAAAAGTAAGTTTTCATATTTTGCTTTTTCTGCACCTATATTATATGCTTTACATATCCCCATTACACCGGGATTCCATATTTGGATGATTTCATAATCAATATTTTTTCCAATTGTATTTTTAACATTTTCAGAAAATTGAACGAAAAAATCTTCTTGATAAGATGAGGTTATTATTGAAAGCATTATTTTAAAACTTAATTGTAGTTCTAATTTTACTATAAATTTTGTAAAATCTACTATTAACTAATTTTTGAATTCTGGCCTCTAGATTTCTATTAAGAATATCTTTTGACAGATTAAGGTCATTTAATCTCTTAAACATTAATGATTTTATAATGTCTGAGTGATTATTATATATTACAGCATTAGCAAAATTAATAAGTTCAAAATTTAACCCTACTGAATTTGGATTGATACGGTAGTAAGCTAAGTTTTTATTTACAAAAAATGTCCTTTTTTCAGATTCATAATATCGAATCCAAAAATCCCAATCTTCTTTCGATTTTAATTTTGTATTAAACGTAATATTGTTGATTGTATCTTTATGAAATAACGCGCAATGAATTGGAATATTTAAGCCATTGTCCCATTTTAGAATTATATTTTCCAAATTAAAACTAGCGTTTTCTAAATGACAAAACGGTGGATAATTAAGTTCTGATTTAAATAACTCAAAATTCGTGATAATAATATCATTGTTTTCAAAAAAAAGATTTGAACTCTCAAATTTTTCCCTCGCAATTTTATCATCACAATCTAAAAACTGAATCCATTCTCCATTACAAATTTCTATTCCAGCATTCCTTGCAGATGACAACCCGTCATTTTCCTTATATAAATATTTAAATCTAGAATCTTTTTCAACCCATAGCTTGGCTACTTCTTCGGTATTATCTGGCGATCCATCATTCACGATAATGCACTCCCAGTTTTCGTAGGTTTGGTCGAGGACAGATTGCAGGCATTCATCGAGGTACTGTGCCTGGTTATAACAGGGGACGATGACGGAAATAAGAGGTTGTGTCATTTGTTGTTTTCTTGTTGACAAAGATATTGAAATTTGAGATAGAAGACTAAGATTTGCCTAAGATTGCCTTTTTTCTTGGAGTAAAATGTGAGATAAAATACTCATGGTGCTATGGGTTATAAGTTGAATGGCAAAAGATAGAGAGTAAAAAACTTTTGGCAGGATGCCAAAAGTCCTTTAGGTTGTTTTTTATATAAAGCTATTGTATTAACAAGATTTTTCGTTCTTTAGTTCTGCTGTGGTTTTGCTAAAAAACTGAGGCATATCCTGATGAATGAATCTCCATTCACTTTTAATAATAGTACTAAAAACAAACAAGTTGTTATCATTCTGTAGAAAGCTAAACTGTTTTATTGTATTATTACAAAATAGAGCTAAACTATATATAATTAAAGATATTCATTGTCATTTTTTATCACAAATACTTATATGCTTTAAAAAGACCTATTTTGTATAAAAGTTTTAAAATTCTCGACTTCTTCAACAAACTTAATTTGCGGTCTTTTTGTGCAATTTCGAAGTCATAACGCTCTTTTCTTACAAATTTTTCCAGAAACAAATTTTCGATATTAACATTTCTTCGTTCTGCCATTTTTATAAGAGCCACCCAATGCCAAAAATAGGCTTTATCTGTATTGCTATTTGTAGAAATCCCGCCAGCATGTACCCTATAGAGATAGAGGTCTTCATCAATATATTTTACAGGAGCTACCTCGCACATTTTCATATATATATCCTTATCTTCGGCTTTTTTATTTTGTATGTCAATTCCGCTGGTTTGGTTATAAACAGCTTTCTTAAAAGTCGCTAAGTGAGATATTTCTCCTGCAAAGTTATAATAAGCAGAAACATCAAGCTCTTGGATCTGAGTGGCTTTATGTGCACTTGTAGGTACTAGCAAATCATCACAAAAAATAAAATTAGAATATACCAACCCTACTTCTGGGAAGTCCAAATGAGCCTTTATAGAGGCCTCTAAGGCATTAGGTGTGAAAGCATCGTCTGGGTCTAATCTTCCAAAAATATCGGCTCTACTAAGAGAAATACCTTTTATCAATGTTTTTTGATATCCTAGATTTTCTTCGTTCTGATAGAATCGAAAACGAGTGTCTTGTTGAATCAAATCTTTTATCACCTCAACAGAGTTATCGGTAGAGCCATCATCTATGACTATAGCTTCCCAATTTTTTTCAGTTTGAGCCATTAGACTATTATAACAGTCTTTGAAAAAATGACCATTGTTGTAATTGGCGATTAATATTGATATTTTAGGATTTTCCATTGTTTATATTTTGAACCAATTCTGAGGAATAAAGTCGTCAATATTAAAGTTGGCAACTTTAGGATTAAACCAGTTTTTGGGTGCTATTGTGCAGCCATTTTCATCACCAAGCCATGCCCCCCACCAGCTAAAGCTGCTGTTAGCGATAATATGATGTTTGCAATGAGACATTAAGCACATATCTTTCCAGCTATCTTTACCCATATTTCCTTCTACAAAACTTACTTCTTGTGAATCATTGAATAGTGTTTTTGCAAATTCTAAATCATCAGAAAATACAAAAAAATGTGTTTCATCAAACTTATTCTTTATAAAATTAATGGCACTTTCGTAGTATTCCCATGGTAAAATACCATGATACTTCAACACTTCGGGCTTTAAGTAATCACCTCTTCTAATATGAACAGATACCGAATTTTTCACAGATGTTATCTTATGCGAAGTATATTTATTCTGAGTATCCAAATTAGGAAAGGTAAATTCTTTTATAAGTATTGAACGGATATCTTTAAAATATTTTTCCGATTGAAAATATCCGTCGAAATATATGTTTTTTACATCAGGAATTGAGATCAGCTCGTTTTCGGTCTGCTTTATAATTTTTGTATACCCGTAAAACAGTTTTCTTAGTAATCTGTTTTTGAGAGACTTTCCGAAGCATATATTTCTTTGTTTCTGTGAAAAATCTCTGTAAGCAATATTGAAAATATCAAGTTCAAACTCTCTTTTAGTGAAATGCTCTGTAGAAATATTATTGGTTTTCAGAAAAGAAAAGTCTAAAAAAACCTTTTCATTAATACTTTTGCTTTTGGCTATAGCATACTGAAACATTTGGTTTCCCAAACCGCCTTGGAGTTTAGTGATTATCATTTGTGCTTTTTTCTAATCTTGAACCAATTTTTTTTGCAGGAACCCCTCCATAAATAGAATAATCTTCAACGTCTTTTGTTACGCAGCTGTTAGCTGCAATGACTGCACCTTTACCAATATGTACTCCATCAGTAATAGTAGAATTAGCACCTATCCAAACGTCATCATCAATAGTTATAGGGCCTTTAGTAATATCATCAGCAAACCTTATTGGTACTTTTACTTGGAGAAAATTGTGATTTCCAGAAGCTATCATACAATGAGGAGCAATTAGTACATTTTCGCCTATTGTAACATTGCCTCCGTAGATTACAGTAAAAGGATTTAGTTGCGTATTGTTGCCTATTTTTATCTTTCCATTAAAGATTTGAATAATAGCATTTTCCTTAATTTCAACATTGTTACCAATGATTAAGTTGTCATAATTATCAATTCTAACGGTCTTATGAATCCAAGAATTCTTGTAATTCACATAATTTTTTTTATAACTAGGAATCTCTTTTTTAAAAAATGAGATAAGAAAATTTTTTATTTTATAGAGATGTAATTTCATTATCAAATTGTTTAGCGAAAATACCAGTAGATCCATCTGCTTTTTCAATTCTGTCATTTGAAAATATATTCTCAACGTTAACAGAAAGGAAATTATCATCATAAAATATAGATCTTTTGTTTTTAGTCACACCAAATAATAGATTATATCTCCCTGCTTGTAAAGGAAAGTCTCTAATATTAAAGTCAAATGAATATAATCCAGATTTTAAATTTAAAGGATTACTCCAAGAAGTGTTAACAGCAATGTCTGTTTGCGTAGTCATCCCTAAGCCAAAAACATAACCAGAAATGTCATTATTAACTTCAAATGTTATGTTTACTTTCCAACTCTCGTTTACAAGCAAACTAGAAATTTCTTCATTTTCATCATTCAAAACACTTGCATATTTTAGGGTTATGAAATCATCTATTCTTTCATTGTATATTTTCCTTGCATTATTTTTATCATTAGCCAACAGATATGTGTTTATTGTATTATTTATCCCTCCAGAATATTTCATTCTTCCGTTTTCTAAGTATATACCAGTTGTGCAAAGCTTTGAAATTGAATCTAAATTATGACTCACAAACAAAATAGTTCTTCCTTCTCCCTTTGTAACATCCCCCATTTTCCCCAAGCATTTCTTCTGAAACTCAGCATCACCTACTGCCAAAACTTCATCTACAATCAAGATTTCAGATTCTAAATGTGCGGCAACTGCAAAAGCCAAACGAACATACATCCCGGAAGAATATCTTTTTACAGGGGTATCAATATATCGTTCAACGCCTGAGAAGTCCACAATTTCATCAAACTTTCTGGTAATTTCTTTTTTCGTCATTCCTAAGATTGCTCCATTGAGAAAAATATTTTCTCTACCCGTCATCTCCGGATGAAAACCGGTGCCAACCTCCAAAAGAGAGGCAATCCTACCATTGGTGTACAATTTTCCGGTAGTGGGTTTGGTTACTTTACTTAATATTTTAAGAAGTGTAGATTTTCCTGCTCCGTTTCTACCTATAATACCAACGGCATCACCTTGTTCAATTTCAAAATTAATATCGCGAAGTGACCACACATAATCCGAACTCCCTTTGGAAGAACGATCGTTGGCGTCTCCAATTTTAAGATAAGGGTCTTCTTTACCTCTTACCTTGTGCCAAAACCGATTAAGGTCATGCGTAAGAGTTCCTGTACCCACCTGTCCGAGTCGGTATTGTTTTGATATATTTTCAGCTTTTAATGCAAGCATGTGTTTTATTTGATGTTTAAATTAAAAAGGATAAAACTAAAGCAATGTATCCATCTGGATACATCATTTAATTTTCGGTTAAACAGTATCTATAAAAGATTTTTCAGATTTATTAAAGATAACGATCCCAAGAAGTAAAACTAAAATGATAAATGCAAAACTCATCAAAAGTCTTGAAACATTAAAGTCTCCGGAACCTATAAAACCATATTTAAAACATTCAAAAATCGGCGTTAAAGGATTAAGGTCTGCTAAGAATCCATAGCTTCCAAGTTTCTGCTTCACTAAAGAAGTGGGTAAAATTACCGGTGTAAACCACATGAATAAACTTACTCCAAATCCTAAAAGCAACGATAAATCTCTGTATTTTGTTGTAAGAGAGGAGAAAATCATACCCAATCCTAAAGAAAATAAAGCCAGAAATATAATTAAGACAGGGAAGAAAAATGCCCAGGAATTGGGATGTACTTCGCCTTTGTAAAAATAATATCCTAATACAATCCAAAATAAAACCAACTGTATTCCCAACCGCATAAAGCTGGAAATGATGGTAGAGATTGGAGTAACCAGTCTTGGGAAATATACTTTACCGAAAATCCCTGCATTTCCGGTAAATACATTAGAAACACTCAGCATTGTAGTACTGAAATATCCCCAAAGTGTATTACCCGCAAGATAGAAGAGGATAGGAGGGATGCCGTCTGTGGGAAGATTGGCTATACCCCCAAAAACTAAAGTGAAAACAATAGTTGTTAAAATAGGATTAATGAAAAACCAAAGTGGTCCCAAAATAGTTTGCTTAAAAGATGCAATAAAGTCTCTTTTTACAAACATGAATACAAGATCACGGTATTGCCAGACTTCCTTTAAATTAAGCTTGAATAAAGAGTGATGCGCCTCAATGGTTTCTGTCCACTTTTGCTGTGGTTCATTCATTTGTGGGGATTTTTTTGCAAATTTATAATAAATTATTGATTTACAGAATTCTTGTAGGTTGTTACAGCAGATAAATAAACAATTCTTAATGTAAAGGTATTGATATTTATGCCTTTAGCAAAAAAGCTACCGATAAATATAGGTAGCTTTTGTTTATTGGATGTGATTCGGATTATTTTATTAAATTTTTAAGGTAGTTCCCATATCCGCTTTTTCCGTATTTTGTCGCAGTTTCTAAAAGCTTTTCGTCATTAATGAATTTATTTCTCCATGCAATTTCTTCGATGCAGCCGATTTTAAATCCCTGTCGTTTTTCGATTACACTTACAAACTCTGATGCATCATGAAGAGAATCGAAAGTTCCCGTATCCAGCCATGCTGTTCCTCTGTCTAGAACGCCTACTTCCAATTTGTTTTTGCTCAGATAGACATTATTTACATCTGTAATTTCCAGTTCGCCTCTTGGTGATGGTTTAATGTTTTTTGCAATTTCCACAACATCGTTGTCGTAGAAATATAATCCGGGTACGGCATAATTCGACTTTGGTTTCAAAGGCTTTTCTTCAATGGATATTGCTTTAAAATCATCATCAAATTCTACCACTCCATAACGTTCGGGGTCTGTAACATGGTATGCGAAGACCACTCCGCCGTCTGGATTGGTTTTATGTTTGAGAAGTGTTCCCATTTCAGAACCGTAGAAAATATTATCGCCTAACACTAATGCTGCTGCATCATTTCCGATAAATTCATCCCCTAAAATAAATGCCTGTGCCAATCCGTCCGGACTTGGCTGTATTTTGTATTGAATATTGCATCCAATTTGTGATCCGTCACCCAAAAGTTTAATAAAACCTGCCTGATCGTGTGGTGTTGTGATAATTAAAATATCTTTAATCCCTGCCAATAAAAGCGTAGAAAGTGGATAATAAATCATGGGTTTGTCATAAACAGGCATCAGTTGCTTACTTACTGCAATGGTTAATGGATATAATCTGGTTCCTGAACCTCCAGCTAGAATAATTCCTTTCATAACTTTAAGTATTAAGAATATTGCTTGTCGTAGTATTTCTGATAATCTCCTGAAGTTACATTATCCAGCCATTCTTTGTTTTCCAAAAACCAGTCAATCGTTTTTGATAAGCCTTCTTCGAAAGTTACAGAGGGTTTCCAGCCGAGATCTTTATTAAGTTTATTGGCATCTATTGCGTAACGTTTATCATGTCCCGGTCTGTCTTTAACGTAAGTGATTAGTTTTTCAGAATAACCTTCCGGTTTTCCTAATTTGGTGTCGAGTTGTTTAATTAATTCTTTCACCAAATCAATGTTCTGCCATTCGTTAAATCCTCCGATGTTGTACGTTTCTCCTGTTTTTGCCTCGTTGAAGATTTGATGAATTGCTCTTGCGTGATCGATTACAAATAACCAATCTCTTGTATATTTTCCATCACCATAGATAGGTAAATCTTTTTCATTAAGGATATTAGAAATACAAAGCGGAATCAGCTTTTCCGGAAAATGGTTTGGTCCGTAATTGTTTGAACAATTGGAAACTATAAAAGGCATCCCATAAGTATTTCCGTATGCTCTTACCAAATGGTCGGATGCGGCTTTACTTGCAGAATATGGCGATTGTGGATCGTAAGGAGTTGTTTCTAGAAAGAAGCCTGTTTCTCCTAAGCTTCCATAAACTTCGTCAGTAGAAACGTGGTAGAAAAGATTGGTTCTTTTTTCATTCGGAAATCTTCCGTGAGTGTGATCTGGGTTTAAAGTCCAAAATTCTTTACAAAGATTCAAAAGGTTGGCGGTTCCGTTTACATTGGTATTAATGAATGCCATTGGATCTGTAATACTTCGGTCTACATGGCTTTCTGCTGCCAAATGCACTACTGCATCGGGGTTGTATTTTTCAAATACTTTTCTTAGTTCTTCCGGTTTGGTGATATCTGCTTTTTCGAAAATGTAATTGGGTTCATTTTCAATATCTTTTAGATTTTCAAGATTACCCGCATATGTTAACGCATCCAGATTGATAATTTTGGTATTTGGATTGTTCTTTACGAATTCTCTGACAACGTGAGAACCAATAAATCCTGCGCCACCTGTAATGATTATATTTTTCATAATAATGTGCAAATGACTTTGCAATAGTATTTTATTGTTATTGTTGAATTGTTTTTCTCCCGATAGATTTATAATAGAAACCGTTTTGCTGTGGAAGCTCCAAAGGAAACATATTTCTACCGTCGAATATTGCCTTGTTGTTCATTTTTTTTGCCATAAGTGAGAAATTCGGGTTTTTAAACTCGGGCCATTCTGTAGCAATGAATAAAGCATCTGCGCCTTCAAGTGCATCATACATTGTGTTGGCGTAAGATATTCTGTCGCCTAAAAGTTTCTTTACATTCTCTTCAGCAATAAGGTCGTAAGCGACAATTTCTGCACCTTTTTCTAAAAGAATAGCAATATTATCCAAAGAAGAAGCTTCTCTAATGTCGTCCGTATTGGCTTTAAAAGCAAGTCCCCACATCGCAATTCTTTTCCCTTTTAAATTTCCGCCAAAATATTTTTCAATTTCAGAAGAAAGAATAACTTTTTGTGCAATGTTTACTTTTTCGGTTGCCTGTAATATTTCAAAATCGAAATTGTCGTCTTTGCCAGATTTTATTAAAGCTTTTACATCTTTAGGAAAACAGCTTCCTCCGTAGCCAATGCCCGGAAACAAAAACCTGTGACCAATTCTGTCGTCGCTTCCCATTCCCAATCTTACTTTGTCAACATCGGCTCCTACTTTTTCGCAATAATTGGCAATCTCGTTCATAAACGTGATTTTTACTGCCAGAAAAGAATTTGCGGCATATTTAGTAAGTTCGGAAGATTTCTCGTCCATGAAAATGATAGGAGTTCCTGTATTGGTAAATGGCTGATAAATTTTAGCCATTATTTCTTTTGCCTTTTCAGAGCTAGATCCTACAACCACTCTCGCAGGGTTCATAGAGTCTTCTACGGCAAATCCTTCGCGTAGAAATTCGGGATTGGAAACCACATCAAAAGGTAAATTTGTTTTAGAAGAGATCATTGCTCTAACTTTGTCTGCGGTTCCTACAGGAACAGTGCTTTTATTTACAACAACCTTGTATTCGGTCATCATTTCTCCAATATCATGTGCTACCTTCAAAACATAAGAAAGATCGGCAGATCCGTCTTCTCCGGGTGGAGTAGGGAGTGCTAAGTAAATAACTTCGCTTTTATCTAAAGCTTCTTTTAAATCGGTGGTGAAAAACAATCTTTCAGACTGTATATTTCTGAGGAACATTTCTTCAAGATTCGGCTCATAGATGGGAACTATGCCGTTTTTCATTCCTTCAACTTTTTTTTCATCTATATCAACACAGTATACAGAATTTCCAAGTTCTGCAAGAGTGGTTCCTGTAACCAATCCTACATAGCCCGTTCCTACTATTGTAATATTCAAAATGTATGTTTTTAAAATTCGCAACAAAAATACTAAAATACTTTCAATCTATTTTAAATAGTATATCTAAAGCGAAAGATATGAACATAAATTTCTGCGGAGTATTAATTTTATATGAACTAGGAGTATGTAGCGGTATTTTGCTGATTATGAATAGAGTTTGTGTATTTTATAAAAATGTTTTATCTTTGCCGTAGATTTACGGAAAAAATGGAAAGGCTTCTACGAGAAAGCCTTTTTTCGTACTGGTAAATCAGCTATTTTAAAATATGGAGTTTAGAAAAAATATTGAAACATTATTAAATGATTTCCTGGAAACAAGAAAGGATTTGTTTCTTATTGATTTGAAGTTTTCTGCATCGGACGATATTGCCGTAATTTTAGATGGAGATAATGGAGTTTCTGTGCAGGACTGTCTGGATGCAAGCCGTGCAATAGAGTTTAATATGGATCGGGAAGAGCATGATTTCAGTTTGCAGGTAATGTCTGCGGGACTAAGTGAGCCGCTTTCTATTCCTAGGCAGTATCAGAAAAATATTGGGCGAGAGATTGAAGTTCTTTTGAATGATTCGTCTGAAATTGAAGGAGAACTTGCTAAGATAGACGAAGAAAAAATTACCTTGATACTTCGTTACAGAAAACCTAAAGATATCGGTAAAGGCAAAGTAGATGTGGTGGAAGAAAAAGAAATCTCTTACACAGAGATTAAAAAGGCATTGGTAGTAATTAAATTTTAATAAAAGAAAAAAAGATAAATGGATAATATAGCGTTGATTGAATCCTTTGGTGATTTTAAAGACGAAAAAGGGATCAGTAAAATAGATTTAATGGCAATCATTGAAGATTCCCTTAAAACATTGCTTAGAAAAAGATACGATTCTGATGATCATTTTGATGTAATTGTAAATCCTGATAAAGGAGATTTTCAGATATTTTTAAATAAAACAATCGTTGAAGACGAAATGTCTGAAGATGATGATCTTGAAATTGAAATATCCGCAGCCAAAAAAATAGATCCTACTTTTGAAGTTGGGGAAGATTTTACCATGGAAATTCCGGTTGCACAGTTAGGAAGAAGAAATATTTTAACGCTGAAACAGATTTTAGCAACAAAATTGCAGGAGCATAACAATGCAATGCTTTATGAGCAGTTCAGAGACAGAATCGGCGAAATCGTTATTGGAGAAATTCACCACATCCGACACAAGCATGTAATTTTGCTTGATGATGAAGGAAATGAATTTATTCTGCCAAAAGAAAACCAGATTCCTTCAGATTTCTTCAAAAAAGGCGAAAATATCCGAGCAATTGTAGAAAGTGTAGATTTTAAAGGTTCTAAACCGCAGATTATTATCTCAAGAACAGCTCCGAAATTTTTGGAGAAATTATTAGAATTGGAGATTCCTGAAATTCAGGACGGAACGATTATTCTTAAGAAAGCAGTAAGAATTCCTGGTGAAAAAGCGAAAATTGCTGTAGATGCTTATGACGACAGAATAGATCCGGTAGGAGCGTGTGTCGGAGTAAAAGGATCAAGAATTCACGGTGTTGTAAGAGAATTGAGAAACGAAAATATAGATGTTATTCAGTGGTCTAAAAACCCTGAAATCATGGTGAAGAGAGCTTTAGGAAATGTTACCATCAATAAAATTGACATCAACGAGGATACTAATTATGCTTTAGTATATACTCCGGTTGAAGAGATTTCCAAAGTTATCGGTAAGCAGGGGCAAAACATCAGACTGGCTTCGTGGCTGTCTGGCTACGAAATTGATGTATACAGAGAAGCCAGTGAAGATGATGACGTAGACTTGAGAGAGTTTAATGATGATATCGAACAGTGGATTTTGGATGAATTTAATAAAGTAGGTCTTACTACGGCAAAATCGGTGTTGGATAAGGATACAGAAAGTTTGCTGAATATGGTGGATCTTGAAGAGGAAACCATTGAAGATGTAAAACGTATTCTGAGAGAAGAATTTGAAGATTAATATTTAGAAATAAATTTTAATAATAAGTAAAAAGAAACTTTAATTTTTAAGAATTAAAAAACAGTAAAAAATATAGATGCCAAAAATAAGATTAAATAAAGCGGTTAAGGAATTCAATATTTCGATGTCCAGATTGGTAGAGTTTTTACAGTCTAAAGGGTTCGAGGTTGAAACCAATCCTAACGCTCAATTAGAAGAAGCGGCATATTCTGCATTGGAAGCTGAGTTTGCCAAAGATGGCGAGCAACGTAAGGCTTCCCAAGAGGTGGTGATTTCTAAAGTTCCGGAAGAAAAGCTGGAAATCGAAGAAAAGAAAACCCCTGAAGTAATAAGAGCTAAAGCTAATATAAAACCAGAAACCAGAATTTTAGGCAAAATAGATCTTGAGCCTAAAAAAACGGAAACGGTTGCGTCCGAGCCTACTCCTGAACCTGCACCTGCACCAACAGTGGAGGAAAAGAAAGAAGAGGTAAAGGAAACCCCAAAAACTGAACCTGTTGCTGAAGTTAAGCCTGTTGTTGAAAAGCAGGAATTTAAGGTTTTAGATAAAATAGATTTGTCTCAAATCGAAAGCAATAGAAACAGACCTGCAAAAAAGGAAAAGCCAAAAGCTGAAGAACCTAAAGCAGAGAAAAAAACGGAGGAACCAGTAAAAGAAACTCCTAAAGCACCTGAAAAACCAGTGCAAAAGACCGAGGAGCCTAAAGTAGAAACTCCTTCTGAAGAATCTCAGGAGCCTCAAAAAATAGAAACCGTTTACCAAAAACTGGATGGTCCTAAGATTGTTGGTGAAAAGATTGATTTAACACAGTTTGCACCAAAACCAAATTCAGGAGCTAAAAAGAAAAGAAAGAGAATAGAAAAGCCTGGAGGCACAAACCAAAATACCGGGAATAACCAACAAGGCGGAAATAATAACCAAGGAAACCGTCCTCAAGGTCAAGGCGGGCAAAATCGCCCTCAAGGACAAGGTGGTCAAAACCGTCCTCAAGGTCAAGGTGGAGGAAACCGCTTCGGAAATAATCAAGGAAATCGTCCTCAAGGACAAGGCGGGCAAAACCGTCCTCAAGGTCAAGGAGGAAACCGTTTTGGTAACAACAGACCTGGGCAAAGAAGTATGCCTGTTGAATTAACTGACGAACAAGTTAAAAATCAGATTAAGGAAACCCTTGAAAAATTAACCAACAAAGGAGGCAAATCTAAATCTTCTAAACATAGAAAAGATAAAAGAAGTTTCCGTAGAGAGCAGGACGAACGTCAGCAGGAAATTGATGCTGCAGACAGAACATTAAAAGTTACCGAATTCATCACCGTTGGTGAGTTGGCAAGTTTGATGAATGTTTCTCCTACCGAAGTAATTTCAGCTTGTTTCTCTCTTGGAGTTATGGTTACCATGAACCAAAGACTTGAAGCCGATACTTTATTATTAGTTGCAGATGAATTCGGATATAAAATTGAATTTTCTGATGCTGATTTAGAAGATACAGATTCAGAAGAAGATATCGATACTGAAGAAAGTTTGTTGCCAAGAGCACCTATTGTAACTGTAATGGGACACGTTGACCACGGTAAGACTTCATTGCTCGATTACATTAGAAAAACAAACGTAATTGCAGGAGAATCTGGAGGGATTACTCAGCATATCGGTGCTTATAATGTGAAGCTGGAAAATGGTCAGAGAATTACATTCTTAGATACTCCAGGTCACGAAGCCTTTACAGCAATGAGAGCGAGAGGAGCACAGGTTACGGATATTGCAATTATCGTAATCGCTGCCGATGACGATGTGATGCCGCAAACCAAAGAAGCTATTTCTCACGCACAGGCGGCAGGGGTTCCAATGATTATCGCAATCAATAAAGTAGATAAGCCGAATGCAAATCCGGATAATATTCGTCAACAACTTTCCGGAATGAATATTCTGGTTGAAGAATGGGGCGGAAATGTTCAGGCTCAGGAAATTTCTGCTAAATTTGGTAATAATGTAGATGTATTGTTGGAGAAAGTTTTATTACAGGCAGAAATGCTGGAATTAAAAGCTAATCCTGAACGTTCTGCAAATGGAGTAGTGATAGAAGCTTCCCTAGATAAAGGAAGAGGTTATGTTGCAACAATGTTGGTTCAGACAGGAACTTTAAGAGTTGGAGACTATGTTGTAGCGGGTAAAAACCACGGTAAAGTGAAAGCTTTATTGGACGAAAGAGGTAAAAACCTTGAAGAAGCAGGACCATCGATTCCGGCAACCATTTTAGGTTTAGACGGTGCTCCTACTGCGGGGGATAAATTCCGTGTTTATGCCGATGAAAGTGAAGGTAAAGCTATTGCTAACAAAAGAGAACAGCTTCAGAGAGAATTGTCTATCAGAACCAAAAAACATACAACGCTTGAAGAATTGGGCAGACGTATTGCTTTAGGTGAATTTAAAGAATTGAACATTATCCTTAAAGGTGACGTAGATGGTTCGGTAGAAGCACTTTCTGATCAGTTGCAAAGACTTTCCACTGAGGAAATCAGCGTAAATATCCTTCACTCTGGAGTAGGACAGATTACAGAGTCTGATATCAACTTAGCAGCTGCATCGGATGCTATTATTATAGGATTTAACGTAAGAGCTGGAGCGAATGCAAAAGACCTTGCAGATCGTGAAGAAATTGAAATCAGAACATATTCTGTAATTTATAAAGCGATTGATGAGGTTAAAGAAGCAATGGAAGGAATGCTTTCACCTGAAATTCAGGAGCAGGTTATCGGTAATGTAGAAATCCGTGAAGTCTTCAAAATTTCTAAAGTTGGAACCATTGCAGGTTGTATGGTTCTTACCGGAAAAGTTACAAGAAACTCAAAAGTACGTTTACTAAGAGACGGTATCGTGAAATTCGACGGAGAGCTTGAAAGTTTAAAACGTTTCAAAGACGATGTTAAAGAAGTTACGAAGGGCTACGAATGTGGATTGAACCTTAAAGGTTATAATGATATTGAACAAGGCGATATTCTTGAAGTTTACGAAGAAGTTGCTGTGAAAAAGAAATTAAAGTAATTTAATTTTGCTAATAAATAATACCGCCCGCATCGAAGATGCGGGCGGTATTATTTATTAAAGGTTGTATATATCAATAGTAATAATTCTAAATAATAAACTTTACTTTGATATTTTTATTGCTAACTAATAAAAATAAACTACTATAGTATAAAAATAGAAACTTCTATAGATCTAAAATACTAATCACGTTAAAAAATCATAAAAAAAAATAATAAATATAATGTAAGATATATAATTTGTATTTTTAACAAAAAAAATTGAAAAATGAAAATAATAGTCTTAAGTATTTTATTAATTTCTTCTAATATTTGTTTTGCACAAAATGGAATGATTCTATCTAATAGAGATTTTGCAGAAGGTAGCACTTTTTCTGGACTTGTTAGTTCAAAGAATTCAGGGAGGTCTCTCAACTACGATGAAGTTGTAGGTTCTCCTTATTCAAATACAAACTTTTCATTGGCTAAAATCTCGGATAATTATGAGAAAATACCTGTGCGATATAATTCTTATAAAGATCAAGTTGAATTTGAAAAGGATGGGAAAATTATGGTGCTTCCAAAAGACTCTAAATTTGCAAGGATAGAAATTACATCTCCTAAGCAAACATTAGTTCTTTTGAAAACAGCAGACAATCAAGATGAGTATTTTTTTGAAATAGTTAATGGGAAATATGCTTCTCTTTATAAAAAAATTCAAACCAAGTTCACTGATGTTATCCCTGCCTCAAACACATATTCTAGTGATAAACCAGCTACATTTAGAGCCCAAGATCCAGTATATTATCTTAAAAACTCAGATGGAAGCGTAAAGAAAGTTAAAAATTCAAAGGAGATTATTGAGCAATTTCCTGCCAAAAAAGAGCAACTTAATATCTTCTTTAAAGAGAACAAAATAAAATTTCAAAATGAAGAAGATGTAAAAAAGATTGCAAAAATTTTAAATGATTAGATAGAATATATTCTTAAAATTTATTTAAGGCTTTTGTATCATAAAGCATTTTATTCATTGAAAAGAGTATTGTTTTATTATTAATAGTTTTTATCATTTAAGGAATTTATATAATAATAAAAGATAAGGTATAATATTATAAAAAAATGTATTTTTGTAAAAATTTAATAAATGAATCATAAATATTGCATTATAGGTTTGTTAATTTTACCTAATTTCTTTTTTTCACAATCTTTGAAAGAAAAAGCTGAAATAGCTTCATTTTCTAATCAAAAGGCCAATCAAGAACTTGTTAAGCAGTTAATTCAGGAGGAAAAAGAATCAAAAATTAGACTTGAAAACTATTTACTTAATAATCCAGATAAAAAAAGGATTGAGATTCTCCCAATTAGTAAGGCTAAGAGAGAAATTGTAGGTGTAAATTCTAATGGAGAATTAATATATGCTCAAACTCATAATTTTGGTTCTGCAACTACATCTAGAGCCAACAAACTTTATAATAATGGTTCTTTAGGTATTAATATTCAGGGGCAGAATATGACTGCTGCTGTTTGGGATGGTGGAAGTGTTAGGGCGACACATGAAGAGTTTGTTGTGGGTGTTTTTCCTAAGGTGAACATTATGGATGGAGGAGTGCAGGATGAACATGCTACGCATGTGTGTGGTACTATTGCAGCTCAGGGAATTAATCCCTTGGTAAGAGGGATTGCTTTCAATTCAAGCGTAAATTCATATGATTGGAATAGTGATTTAATAGAAATGACTGGTGAGGCATCTAATGGATTATTAACATCTAATCATTCTTATGCTATGGGAGCCCTAAGTTCTTTATGGTATTATGGAGCTTATGACTCTAGGGCTAAACAAGTTGATCAAATTTGTTTTCAAAATCCATATTATTTACCTGTTTTTGCTGCTGGTAATGATCGTAATAATACTACTCCTCCAGGATCTACTCAGATATCCCAAAAAAATGGCTATGATCTGATATTTGGTCATGGTAATGCCAAAAATATAATTACCGTTGCCGCTGTTCAGCAGGTAAGTAACTATACTGGGCCATCTAGTGTGATTATGTCTAGCTTCAGCAGTTGGGGACCCACTGATGATGGAAGAATAAAGCCGGATATTTCAACCAAAGGTGTACAGGTAAGATCAACATTAAGTGATTCTGATACAGCTGTCGGTTTTATGGATGGAACATCAATGGCTTCACCTGGTATTACTGGAGTTGTTTTGTTGCTTCAGCAATATTATAATCAGTTGTATAATGGATATATGAGAGCTGCAACCGCAAAAGGGTTAATACTACACAATGCTGATGAAGCAGGTAGTACAATAGGTCCAGATTATTCGTATGGTTGGGGATTAGTTAACGCGGAAAAAGCTGCGATTGCAATTCGTGATAAAAATAAATCGACTGGATCTAAAAGTATAATAGAGGAATTGACATTGCAAAATGGACAATCTTATAGCAAATCTATTACTGCTAGTGGAACAACACCTCTAAGGGTTTCAATTTCTTGGACTGATCCTGCTTCCTCTGCTCAAAATAATGGAAATGTTGATCCTACAGATGTTTATTTGGTAAATGATTTAGATGTTAAAGTGACAAAAGATGATTCTACATTTTATCCTTGGAAGTTACAAGGTATGTCGGCTCCAAGTTCACCTGCAACACGTAATTCTACTAATAATGTTGATAATTTTGAAAGGGTAGATGTTGATAATCCTTCAGGTAATTATACAATTACAATAACTCATAAAGGAAGTTTAGTAAATAATTCTCAAAATTTCACCTTGATAGTTACTTCTGACAACTTATCTACATTGTCAACATCAGAGTTACCAAATAAAAAAAATGAGGTTAGTTTTTATCCAAATCCTGCTAAAGACTTTATTTACTTAAATGAAGTTGGAGGTAATACAGATATTATGATATATGATTTATCAGGTAAATTAGTGTCTTCCTCTAAACTAGTAGGTGGTAAACTTGATATTAGAAACCTTGTTAAAGGTAATTATATGGTAACTGTTAAGAACAATAATGGATTATCTCAAAGTTTTAAATTTATAAAAGAATAATTTTAATTTATTTTTAAATTATATTAAAATTAAGGACTGTTCGATGATTCGATACAGTCCTTTTTTTATGTATTATTTCTTTATAATAATTGAAAAATAATATTTACTTTTTGTTAGGATTAATTTTATAATAATCTATTTAATAAGATAATGTTTTCAAAATTAATATCTTATACTTTTTTTATAAATTTATTAATGGTATGGACAAAATATATGTTTGTAAAATTTAAAAGAATATTGTTTTTGAAATAATAAAATTCTAAAATTTGTTATTTTGTGTTAATTAAAACATATTCTATTAATTATCTTTAATTATATGATTTGTTTTTTGTGAATATTTTATTTTAAATAAAAAAACATAGAAAATTTGGTGGTGTTAATATTTTTTAACATATTTGCAATAAATAATATTAAAATTTGTTAATATGAATGTGAAACTAAAGTTGCTAAGCACTGGTG
The DNA here is from genome assembly GCF_017808115.1 of Chryseobacterium sp. RR2-3-20. NCBI lineage: Bacteria > Pseudomonadati > Bacteroidota > Flavobacteriia > Flavobacteriales > Weeksellaceae > Chryseobacterium > Chryseobacterium sp. RR2-3-20. The sequence goes on from NZ_JADQBD010000013.1 coordinate 49,954, forward strand.
TGCTTTTTTTCTTAGGCGGTACTATGGCTATTGCGCAAGAAAAACCTAGCGATAGTGTAAAAAATGGAAAAGAAAGAATAATTGATGAGGTTGTTGTTGTTGGTATTAGATCAACAACAAAGAAAGAAGCTGTAGTTTCTACGGCAAGAATAGAGAGTGAGCAGATTAACAACAGACCCAATCCTAACCTTATGAATATTGCTCAAGGTCAGTTGGCTGGTGTTAATATATCTACTGGAAGTGGGCAGCCTGGAGCTAAGCCAACGGTAATTATTAGAGGTGCTAGTACAATTAATGGTAACACCGATCCATTATACGTTATTGATGGGTTTCCTACAAATGCAGACAGTTTTAGATCGCTGAATCCAAATGATGTTGAAAGTATGGAGGTTTTAAAAGATGCTTCAGCTACTGCAATGTATGGTAACAGAGGTGCAAATGGTGTAATTGTAATTAAGACAAGAGGAGGAGGTTTTAATGCTAGAACAACATTTAACTATCGTTCTCAAATTGGGGTTTCAACTCTACAGACAAGTAGATACAATATGGCTGATGCCCAACAATTGCTAAGAATTGAAAAGATGTATGGTGCGGGTAGAGGTTCTGGAATGACAGATAATGCCATTAATAATTATAATGGTGTAAATACTGATTGGTTGAATTATTTCTTTAATCCTTCTTTGTTACAAAGTCATGATTTTTCAATCACTACTGGTGCTAAAAATTTAAGTTCTTACACAAATGTTCATTATCTAGAACAAGAGGGTATCCTGGCAACAACTGGTTTGAAAAGATTTGCTTTGAGAACAAATGTTAATGGGAAATCTAATGATAATAAACTAACCTATAGAGTGGGTGTTTATGCTGGTTTGTCTAGAAATAACCAAGCTGCAGGTTTAGGTACTGGAGGTGTTAATAACAATTTAGTGATTGGTGCACTTAGGGGACCAAGATACATATCGCCAGATCAATGGGCGCCAAATGGAAATATTTCAGCTAATTTGGTTAATGCTCCATTGATGCTTATAGATAAAATTAAAACGTATAAGACTTATGTTGATGATTTGCGATTAGATTTGACTTCCGAAGTTAATTATAAAATTACGGATGATTTGACTGCAACAATGAGAACAAACGCTCAATTATTGTCTTTGGATGGAAATACTTATGAAAGACCTGAATCTTGGAATTCTAACTATTTCAGAGGTGTAGGGCAAACTTGGATAGGATTTGAATCTATGTCTGCTTCAAGACAATTTAATTTTAATAACCTATATCAATTAAATTATGTAAAACGTGTAGGTAATCACAAATTTGATGTGTTGGGAGGTTTTGAGTATAATAATTATATGATAAAAACCCAAGGTTTTACACAGAATGGATTGAATCCGAAATTGTGGGTTCCAGGAACAGGAACGGGTTATCCTGCATTCGTGCCAGGGGATAATTATAATGTTCCTAATGTTAGTGCAGGGCAGTCTAGACTCAATATGTATTCTTTTTTTGGTAACTTAGATTATGATTATAACTCAAAATATGGAGTAGTTGCCAATGTTAGAAGAGATGCTACAAGTAGATTTAGTAAAGATAATAGATGGGGTACTTTTTGGTCAGTAGGTGCTAGATGGAATATTAATGAAGAAGACTTCATGCAAAATGTAGATTTTGTTAACATATTAAAGCTTAGAGGTTCTTATGGTACTGCAGGTAACCAAAGAGTTCTTGATGGGTCTATTTTTGCAGGTATAAATCCACCATTATATAAAGATTCTTTCTTAGGTGTTACAAATACTTATAATGGAACACAAGGTTTAAACCTAACATTGGGAGATCCAAATTTACATTGGGAAACTACAAAACAATGGAATGTTGGAGTTGACTTTGAATTATTAAGCAGAAGATTAAGAGGTACATTCGATGTATATGAAAAGAAAGGAGTTGAAATCTTCTATCCTTGGCCACAAAGTTTTCTTGTAGGACAAGGGGCAATAAATATGAACTCTCCAATCGATTTAAAAAATAATGGTGTAGAAGTTAATTTAGCATATGATATTATTAAAAATAGTAATGTTAGATTTACTTTGAGAGGAAACGGAGCTTTCAATAAAGAAAGAGTGTATAATCTCCCTACAGAAACACTAATTGATGGTGAAATTCCTCAAGTTTATAGTGCTAATGGTAAACCATACCAGACACCATATGTTTATCATTATCTTGGAGTTAATCAAGCAAATGGTAATCTTTTATTTGAAGATATTAATGGAAGACCAACCGAAAACCCTACTTCTGCTGATTTGAAGCCGTTGAAATATGGTTTTAGCCCAAGATATCAAGGAGGTTTTGGATTTGACTTCAACTATAAAGGATTATTTGTAAGTACGACCTTTACTTATGTTGCTCAAGTTTATAGATATGATTACGATTGGTCTTCAGTTATGAATCCTAGTAGTATCGGAAACTTCAATATGAGTGCTGATTTGCTTAATGCTTGGACACCAAATAATACTAATACTAATATACCATCTCTAAAAGCTGCAAATTTCAGTGCCCAAGGTCTATCAGACAGATTTTTAGTAGATGCTTCGTATGTGAGATTAAGAAATTTACAAGTAGGATATGATGTACCAAAATCATTACTTAGCGGAACTTTTGTTAATAGTCTTGCTATTACTTTGCAGGCTGAAAATATCCTTACTTGGAGTAAATGGAAAGGATTTGATGCTGAAAGTAATATAGCTTCAGATCAAGGGAGATATCCAACTCCAAGAACATATACTCTTGGATTTGATATTAAATTCTAATACTTAAAATTTAACTAATGAAAAAGATATTTTACATAGCTGCAGCAGTTTTCAGTTTAAGCTTTATTTCTTGCAGCGAAGAACTAATGGAAACATATGCACCAGGAGCTTTAATAGAAGAAACTGCAATACAAGATGCAAATGATTTACAACTTTTTTTAAATACAACTTATTCAGGGCTAACAAGTCGTAGTCAGTCAGCTTTTGTATCTGTTTTTACAGATGAAACCAGTATAGGTTTTGATAATGGTGGACAGGGTATTAATGATGATTATGTATTCTTTCTTAACCCTTTATCTAGTGGTCCAGAAAATATTTGGGCAAATAATTATGCGAGTTTAGCTAGAATTAATAGAATTCTTATTTTAGCAGATAAATTGCCTGCCAAAACTGCTGATGATAAAAATAAACTTAATAAGATTAAGGCAGAAGCCCTTACTTTAAGAGCATATTGTCATTTAACGATTCTTTCATATTTTACAACAGATATGAAAAATCCAAATGCTTTGGCTGGAATTTTAGCTGATAGAATCTTTTATAAAGATGATAATGATTATCCTAGAAATACAAATGCTCAGTTTTATAGTTTTATTCAAAACGATTTAACTAATGCAATTACCTTATTTGATGGTCTTACCAATAAGGCATTTTCTAATATTTTTGCAAACAAATTTTTTGCTCAAGGCTTGAAAGCTAGAGCTTATGCTTATGCAGGGGATTATGTAAATGCTGAAACTTGGGCAGATAATGTGATTAATAATTCAGGATTAGTACTTGCTAATTATAATAATTATCCAAATGTATTTCTTACAGAATCAAATGCTTTAAATTCTGAGGTTATTTTCAAATTTAAGAGATTAGCAACTCAAAACGCCCAAACTACTAATTTACATAATGCGTGGTACAATGGAGCTCCATCTGCTAGTGGTGCACCTTGGTTTGAGTTGAGTAGAGCGTTGTATAATAAATTAGATTTGAATGATACTCGTTATAGAACTTTAGTACATCCAAATTCTATTATTGATCCTAATTATGCAACATCCGCAAACGTTAGATCTTCAGATAGATTAATGTTAAATAAACACGGTGGAACATTAACTATAAATGCTGACCCTTGGGCTGGAACAGCTACGAATGCAAATAACAATGACATTAAAATAATGCGTCTTTCCGAAATGTATCTCATAAAAGCTGAGGCAAGAGCAAACGTTAGCGATTTAGTGGGTGTTGCTACAGTTATTAAAAATATTAGAGATAATAGATTTAGTACAGCACAAACTCTTCCAACATATGCTAACGTAACTTCAGCTTGGAAAGCTATTTTAGATGAAAGAAGAATTGAGTTTGCTTTTGAAGGTTATAGATTTATTGATTTGAAAAGACTTGGTACATTAGCTAACTCAGGTATTGATAGAGATCCTGCAGATTATCAATCATCAACAGCTAATTATCCGGCTGCTAATCCTGTAAACTTACCTTTAAATAGTTATAAGTGGGCTTTACCAATCCCTACAATTGAAACTAGAGTTAACTCTGCTATTCAACAAAATCCTGGTTATTAATTTAATATTTAAAAATTTTCTTATGAAAAGAATTATAAATACATTGTTTTTTGGCATAGCAATATGCAGTTTGAATGTATCGTGTGAAGCTGAGCAACCTTATACTGAAGGTAATAGTGAAGCTCATTTTGATAAGACTTCTCAATCAGTCTTCGTTACCAAAGACACTGGTAATGCTGATAATGTTATTACCTATGGTGTTACTAAACCTGCGGATTCTGATAATACTGTAGAATTAGTTTTTAATTCTTCAAAGTCTACTGCTGTTTTAGGAACAGACTTCACTATTGTTGAATCTACAGATGTTTTAAAGGCTGGTGCAACTTTTGGTGATTTTAAAATTAATGTAAAAGAAGCTGCTGCTAAAGCAGGGAAAAAAGCATATTTTACCATTAAATCAGCTTCTTTACCTATAGCAGTATTTAACAAAGAAGTAGAAGTTACTTTTAACTTGGTATGTCCTGCATCTACTTTTCCTGGAATTTTTTCTGTGAAAAATACATTTTTTGGAACATATGATACAGAGATTAATTTGGGCTCAACCCCAAATACATTTGTATTAAAAGATTATGTTACAACTGGATTTGATATTATTGTTAATTTTAATCCATTAACAGGAGAGGTTTCTTTACCAAGTACAGCTCAGTCTACAGGATATGTAAATGGAGCGAATGGATTAATTTTTGCTAAACCTGCTGTAGATGGTTCAAAAGGGAATGTTTCTTTTTGCAATAAAATAATGAATCTTAGATTATCTTATGGTACTCCAACTGGAGCGACATATACCTCAGGTGGAAAGTCATCATATACTGATGTATTTACTGGATATTAATCTATTTGCTTATTATTTTGAAATAGTCATATAGTATATTGACAGATTTCAGTTAGAATAAAAACCCGGAAAATTTTAATTTTCCGGGTTTTTTATGTTTTTTTATGGTGGATTTAAAGGTTTTTTTTAGATTAAGATGTGTTATTTTGTTACTGCAAGTACAATTGCTCTGTCATTCCTGAACATTTTCCACATCTAAACCAATATTTTTATTTTATATCATAGTTCATTTTTCGCTAGTGTATTTTTCATCATAATTAGAGTAATTATCATTTATCAATTTATATGGGCTTTTATAAAATATTTTAATTAATTTCTTTATAGTAATACAACTCCAGCTGTATAAAAATATTTTATAGCGTTTTTAATATTTTTATAAGTTCATTTTAATTGAAGAGAATTAACTTATTCGTTTTGTCGATTTTATTATTTTAGATATTTTTAGTAGTAAACAATAAGCTATAATTTCCCCAGTTGAGTTTGAATTAAAATTTTATTCTTATAATATGAGGTTAAGTTAAGAAAACCTATTCATAGTTCTTTTACCCATACTTTTTCAAACTTTTGAATATTGTGATATCTTTTAGAGATACTAATAACAACTTTTATTGAGGTTCGTTTTTCTTTGTGTTTTCTCCTAATCCCAATACTGTCCTAAATAAAAATTATTAAAAATAGAAACAGCCTAAATACCTATTTTACATTTAGCTTTACATTTAATTTCAAAAAAGAACCCCTTGATA
>NZ_JADQBD010000140.1:0-1850 GCF_017808115.1 Chryseobacterium sp. RR2-3-20
AAATGTCTCTTAAATTATTTAAAATTAAATTGTAACTTGCCTCAAGGTTGCTCATAATTGTATTTGATTGGTAGTCAATACAATATACTAATTTTTAGTTACTTGAGCAACCTTTTCTATAATGCACTACGGGTGACATAAATTAAGCACATAACCACTGTTGGCAGGTAAAGTTATTGCTCCCTCTGAGGTATAATTTGCACCAATATCATTTTTAAGAACATTCATATTAAACCCAGAAGTGAAATTTTGATAAGTCCCATTATCGAGACCTCCCAATATAGATACATCACCTTTTTTCTGTAATAACATAAAACCAACTAAACCTGCTGAATCGGAAACTAAGTTCCATTGTGCATCGTACCATATATATATTCCGGATGTTAGCATGGATCCAATGTTAAAGACAATAAGTCCAGTGGCTGGATTGTTTATAGGTTTGGTACTATCGGTAATGTCACTAATATCTACTCTTGGTAATAATAACCCTTTATTGGTTGAGCTAGAAACTTCTAATCCAGCAGATGGCTTTACACTTGTTGTACCAATACCTAATTGCGCCAAAAACAAATTACTTGTTGCTAAAAAAATTAGGAAAAGAAATGATTTATTTTTTTTCATTATTTTATCTTTGATATCTTTATATATGAACCAATGTCTTTTATGATTGCTGTGGTATTATAGGTGCTGTCCTGCATCCTTCCAATGTACATTCTTAAACAATACATCTGCGTTGGATTACTCGTTGTAGGTACATGTACAAAATACATCCAGGGCACAAAATGATTTGTATTTAGTTTCGAGGTTACAACATTCTCTTTTCGGTTAAAGTCACTTCCAAATGATGTTATTGTTTTTGTACTATTATTATAATTGTCATTATATAAATCTATAAAATATCCCATTATGTAATAATTACTATCTGTAGAACTTGGTGGCGGTGTTGTTAAATTAAAATTAATCTCTACAACATAATCACCTTGAGGTAGTATTATACCATATTGATTGTTGTTATAAGTATAGATATCTAAACCAGCTATGTTAGATACGGGCGCAATCTTTGGTTTATTTTGCAGGGCGACATTTGTATATCCAGCCCCTAAATTCGTCAAGACACTTGTATCTCCTGTTACATCCAAGTATGCTATTCTTGGCGTATTTACAGATTTCAGTCCGCTGACCCAACTATTTTTAATACTATCAAAATAATAGATACTTTTCTCATTGCTATTCGTAGGGCTTCCAATATTGTATGCTAAGAGTCCATCTACAGGGTTGTTTACAGGACTTGTAAAATTAGAAAGAGATGCGATATTTAATCTTGGTATCAATAACCCTTTATTATTGTTACCAAATACAACAGTTGGCGCAGAGGTATAACCGGAACCTCCATTTGTAATACTGTAGTTTGTAACCTTACCAGCACTTACTGTTACTGTAGCTGTGGCTCTTGTACCGCCATTAAGAACAGCTCCACCCCCTACAAAAGAAATGCTAGGTGTAAAAGTATAACCTTCTCCAGGATTTGTTATAGTAATACCTGTAACAGCACCATTAGAGATAGTTGCAGTGGCAGTGGCTTTTGTTCCTACGAAGCTTTCTAAATCTAAGATTGCACTTGCTTCAGGAGTTTGTGTATTTATTCCTACACTTTGCCCTCTGTATATTGTAATTGTAACAAAGAATATAGAAAATAAAAAAAATTTCTGAACATTATTTTTTTTTTGCAAAATTAAAAAAAAATAATTCTGATTTTTGATTATCCGTTTTTAATCATAACCCTGTAATGTTAGCAATAATAAGCCTTTCAAAGAGGCTATCTCCAAAATATCTTCGATTTAGCTTGTAGA
>NZ_JADQBD010000141.1:0-1792 GCF_017808115.1 Chryseobacterium sp. RR2-3-20
TTTCACGCATTTTTGGTCTGGATTCAGTTTCTTTTTTATTCATTCAAAATCGTGGAGTTTATTTCGGAGCGTGATTTTTGATGCCATATCACATAACGGTTTGCAGCTTGGCGAAGTGGCGGAAATCGAAGTACAAATGTTCAGTTTTGCACAAAAGTTCAATCGAAGAACTGCCGTTGAATTTAGCACTAAACCCGCCATTTTGCCAAACTGCTGTTAGCTGCTGCCCATCTCTCAATGTTCTAAATACTCAACCGCATATTTTTCCCAATCCTCAATTGTTTTGTCCATATAAATATCTGGCTGAATACCTATATTATCAATAGGATATTCGGGTATGCGAAGTGAACGATAAGTTGGCATAAGCAGTCTATAATTTGTACAAACAAAATCATCAAAAAAGTAAGCATTGGCATAGTCCAAAACACCTGATGTTGGTGTACCTATTACTTTTACTTTCTTGCTTTGTTTGGCGATAAGTAAAAGAGCTTCTCCAGAACTTGCTACTTTATTATCTGCTAAAAAAACAATTTGCTTGGGGCTTTTAGCTGCTAAAGTTATAGTGTTGGTTTCAATTATATTACTTGAGAAGTTAACAAATTTACCTGGGTTAGCTTCTAACAATTTTATTTTTCTTTCATTGTCGGCAATTTCTTCTTTATGTTTTTCTTTATCTGTAAAAGATGAATTGTATTTTTTAAGACCATTAATAAATGTAGGGGTTGATAAATATTCGGCACCAACGGAACGTATAGGATTTGTTAGTATGTAGGGTAATATTTTTTCAAAAGCATCAGTTGTTCCGCCTCCATTTCCTCTTAAATCGATAATCAAGTTCTCACTATTCTCTAAAATATTTCTGTTCTTTTCTATTAAACTTTCAATAGTTACCACAAATGGATAACTAAAATTTGATAATTTTAAAATAGTGGTCTTATTAGTTAATCTCTTGCAATAAAACCCTTTTAGTTCATTCACTTTATTAGTAATTTCTTCTGCACTCAAAGTAGCATTTGGTATTTGCTTAACCAATTCTGTTAGTATTTCTTTAAAATACAAAAGACCTTGTGCATCTATTGTAAATGTTCCTTTCTGTACAGAGTGGTCTTGCATTTTATATTCGTAAGTACCATTACCAAACAACTTAAATTTGATTTCATTAGGTTTCCAATACTTGGGGTCTGCCGAAATAATAAAACCAACATATTCATTCGGTTTTATTCTTTTTACTCCAATTTCATAAGCATCATTTTTCCAAATGCCCTCAAATTTATCAGTGGATGTTAAAATATCTTTCTTGAACTTTTTTATATCAATTTTAAAAATTTCACTTTCAGTATTGATTTCTTTAACGGCAATTTGTGGCTGTTGATTTGGCAAAAGCCAAATATGCCTGTCTTTAAAATAAGCAACATATTTTTGTAAAACAGATAAACAGTTTTCATTACTTACAGTTCCTATTTCGTTTTTCAAAGTTACTTTGAGATTATTGTACATCAATGTATCCTTGGTTTTTTCGGCAAAGCCGGGATATTCTTTTTCTACTTTAGCAATTAAACTTTCAAGAGCTTGGCTACAATTGCAATTTTGTTGCTGTGCAAACGCTGAATTGGTAAATAGAAATAAAAGCAAATAAAAGAAAATTTTCATAATAAACATTTTTTACAATTTCAATTACAAAAGTATTATAAGAATAAATCAATACTGTCCTAAATAAAAATTATTAAAAATAGAAACAGCCTAAATACCTATTTTACATTTAGCTTTACATTTAATTTCAAAAAAGAACCCC
>NZ_JADQBD010000142.1:0-1723 GCF_017808115.1 Chryseobacterium sp. RR2-3-20
CCTCAGCATTGCTCACTTCCTCTTCCAATCAACCGCAAAATATTACGAATTATTTTTGACAAAAACACCAACTATTTTTGACCACATTACCTTAAATAATCGAGTTGAATAAGGATTTCTATAATGTAAAATATTAATTGTCATTATTTAATAATAATTTAGTTTTCAGCATTACTTTTGTCATTCCGCAGGAATCTAAACTTTTGTATTTCAGCATGTTGAGATTAGTTCAAAATTATAAAAGCCCATTGATTTTGGAGTATTATGATTAAAAATTACATTCATAGAGGAAATTAATGATTTTTTGTTTATAGAACACTTAAATCCGTCTGCTAATCTAATTTTGCAGACGGATTTTGTTTTTATTGCCTTTAAAGATTAAAATCAAACTTAAATATTTTTTTCTGCAAAACTAAAAATATTAGCCAGTTCAATAGTGGAATATCCATTGCTTTTAATTTTTGAAGCATTAATCATAGCTTTTGCAAGTACAGAAGTCGGTAATGGTTTTTGGCTTTCGAAAAGTCCGAGTTTATTGGCAAACTTTATTATTCTGCTTCCTAAAACTTCTGCAGTTCTCTCCGAGTCTTTTCTTTCTAACATTCCTGGTTTGAAAATGGTAATCTTATCAAAATGAAGATTTTTAACCGCAACTTCCAATTCACCTTTCATTTTAGAATAAAATATTTTAGATTGAGGATTCGCACCATAAGCAGAAACTAAAACATAATCTGATACATTATTTTCTTTTGCTGCTTTTGCAAATTCCAACTGATAATCATAATCTACTTTTCGCTGTGCTTCTTTGCTTCCCGCATTTTTTAAAGTAGTACCCAAGCAAGAAAATGCCACATCGCCAACGACAAGATTTTTCCATTCTTCAGGATTTTGAAAATTTACCACATGAGTTGTTAGTTTATCATTATATATCGTGAGAGGTTTTCTTACAAACACTATTACTTCACTGAAATCCTGATCGAGCAATAACTGCTGAACCAATTCTTTTCCTGTGGCGCCTGTAGCACCAATTACGAGAGCTTTCATTGTTTATTGTAGTATAAAATGTGTATTCTTTTTCTAAATTTACTAATTTTGAAATAATTGTCAGTATAAATTTAATTTACATCACTATTCACACGCATATTTATATTAAAACTCATACTAAATGGATGCCAACGAAATTTTAGAATACTGTCTTTCAAAAAAAGGAGTTACAGATAGTTTTCCGTTTGATAATGAAACTTTGGTTTTGAAAGTTGGAACAAAAATGTTCCTATTAATGTCATTAGAGAGACAGCCTTTAAGCATTAATGTAAAAACAGATCCCGAATGGAGCTTAGAACTTCGTGAACAACACCCGCAAATTACCGGAGCGTATCACATGAACAAAATACATTGGAATTCGGTTTCTGTAGATTGTTTAAAAAGAGATTTACTTTTGAAAATGATTGATCAATCGTATGATTTGGTATTCAAATCTTTGACAAAGAAAATTAAAGAAGAAATTTTAAATTTATAAAATTATATAAAGCACTAATAACACAAATGAAATTTAGACTATTTTTTATATTAATATTTTACACTTCAAGATATTTTTGCCAAGACAATATTAATAATATTATAGAACCCGTTGTGCATTTTAAATAATACTGACTTTTAAGTTGTTGATATTTCGATTGAAATAAGTTTTGTTTATAAACTGCACAACTGTTAAAGCCGTTAT
>NZ_JADQBD010000143.1:0-1715 GCF_017808115.1 Chryseobacterium sp. RR2-3-20
ATTGGTTTTAAACCAATTTATGCTTATTTTTGAAAAAAGGCTCAGATTATAAAATCCAAGCCTAACTTTTCTACTTACACACTTTACGGGATAGTGTCGAATTTAGCGGGAACTAACATAATATTTTTAGTTGAGCAAAGTGGACTTAAATAGACTACCCCCAGATGTCCACGCTACGCAAATTCAGAGACTTTGCGGCAGCGTTAATCTTCTGATCAAATAAATTCTTTTAACCATAATATTTTCATTCTTACCATTCTGCTCTTGTGGAGCGCGTTTTTTTCATTTGAGATTTAAAGCAAATATTACAATTAAATGAAAAAGATGATTAAAGAGTTAATAAGTAATATGTTAAAAGTCATTCATGCAATATTCCCAAATGACATCAGATATCAATCAATATAAATGAAAGCCCCTCGCTGTCGCACGAATCCCTTCGTGTGGCTTTTGTATAAAAAAAACCTTTATTCAACAAAATTTAAATTCTGAATTAATAAATTTAAGATCCGATTTCTTAGATTTCGACATCCATCACTTTTCCCTATATTTAAAAGATATTTTGCAACCCAAATCTCACACTCTTGAAAACAAAATCATTCCTCCTATCACTTTTCGGTTTATGTTTAGCCAGTGCGCAAACCTTAAACTTTAAACATCTTTCGGATATGTCTGTGAAAAGAGGAGCGATAAGCAGTGCCATTGCAGGCGACAATATCTATGTAAGCAATGGCTATAAAGATTCGGATGGTAATGCCACGATTATTGAAAAATACAGCATTAAAGATAACCGTTGGAGTATAATCAATTCTACTTTGGTTCCTAAAAGATTCGCCAATTCGGAGACTTACGGTAATAAAATCTACATTTTTAACGGTTGGGGAAACAGCAATCTTGAAATTATAGACCTTGAAACGCATCAAAAAACAAAAGGATCTGTTAACCGTGCCTACACAGGAAATGCTGGTTCCGCTATTCACAACGGAAAAATATATACTTTCGGAGGAAGTGGACTAAATAATGCCGCAACCACTGTATTTTCTGATAGATTTCAATATTATGACATTGCTTCAGATACATGGCATCCATTACCGAATATGCCCACAGCCAGAGAAACAAGAGGCAAAATTGTGAATGATAAGTTGTATGTGATTGGTGGTTTTAACGGTACCTCATCCCGCTTAGTCAATGTTTTTGATCTCAGCAAAAATGAGTGGACTGAGCAATATACGATGCCTGCAGCGATATCCGGACATTCATTAGCGGTATCGGGTAATAAGATTTTTATTGCAGGTGGTTATAACAATCAAAATTTTATGGCTTATTTTGACACAGAAACCAAACAGTTGCATAAGTTATCATCCAACATGATTCCCAGACGACATGCTGCTGCGGAAATCTATAACAATAAATTATACATTATGGGCGGAAGTACAACATCATCAACCAAATCAGCTATTAAAAGCATTCAGGTTGCAGATATTAGCGAAGAAGTGCTTTCAACTAAATAAACCCATGAAGATGCACTTGCTACCCAAAATTTCTCCATTTTGAACAATACAAAAAACCACTTCACTTAAAGCGTTTTTTTTTGTTTTAAATAATTACTGTATGAAAATATTGCTATAAATAAATGTGGGATTCTACAATTATTGGTTTTGGGAGCTACTATTTACTCGGAAATCCAAACACTTACATTTCCTGCCGGAACAGGGAAA
>NZ_JADQBD010000145.1:0-1598 GCF_017808115.1 Chryseobacterium sp. RR2-3-20
TCTACAAGCTAAATCGAAGATATTTTGGAGATAGCCTCTTTGAAAGGCTTATTATTGCTAACATTACAGGGTTATGATTAAAAACGGATAATCAATTAATTTAACTCCTTTAATTCACAAATCTTATTTTAGTGTTTCTGAAAACAATAGAAAAATAGACAGTATTAGAAATATTAAAAAAAATGATTCTCTCGAAATCCTTGAAATTAATGTTGATAAGAGATATAATGAAAATTATCATATTGGGGCGATTCATTTTCTAATTCAAGATAGTATAAAATCGTTTTATCTTGTAAATTACTTAGAAAATGAAATTTTAATGTGTGGAAATGTCACGCCACTTTCGAAGAATGATTCGATAAGAATAATTAGTGAAAATATTGAAAAAATTCAAATTGCAAAATCAATTAAAACTAATTCTATAATAGAAATCCTAAAAAAATATCAAAATAAGATTGTTTCAAAAAAAAATCAAATTCCACTACAAATATCTTTTGCGCTAAAAAATGATACACTTAGAGGATCTACAATGTATAATATTTTGCAGTTTATGGCGAAAAATAAAATGGGATTGTATGAAATTCGAAAAATGAATGACGACGAATTAAAAAGAACAAAGTAAAAAAAACTGCAGACAACATTGTATTGGCAAAATACGGGGTGAAGTTTTTAATTGAACTACTCTACTTTTTTTGCCGCCGCTATTTTTTCATTCCACATTTTTTTATAACTTAGTTCCACGAAAAAAATATCGGCTACGATTGGTCGAAATTGAACTTTTCGTTCAATTTAGCCCGCACTTCGCCAATACTTTTTCCGTTGTACGACATTCTTACAAAACGAAGCAATAAAATCAATATTAATGAAAAAAATATTACTATTCTTATTAGTAACGAATACATATTTATCAGTCTTTGCACAAACTACAAATGCAAGTTTAAATACTCAACTTAAAACAATGAAAACATTATTTTTAACTGAGAATTACGAAAAATATATATTCTATATTTATCCGAAGGTTTATGAAATAATGGGAGGACAAGAGAAAATGATTAGTGCCACAAAATCTTCAATAATTAAAATGAAAAACGATGGATATAAGTTTTTAAGCATTGATTTTAGTAACCCTTCAAAATTTGAAAAAAAAGGGAACGAAACTCAATTTACAATTACCCAAAATATTTTGATGGATACACCTAAAGGAAAAGTACTAGGATCATATTCATTGATTGGAATTTCGAATGATAAAGGTAAAAATTGGAAATTTATAGACACTTCCGGAAAAAAACTAGAAACAATGCTTAAATATTTCCCCAACTTAAGTGACAAATTAATTATCAAACCAAAAATTCAAAAAATAGTTGAATAAAAGAACGTCGTACAACATTGTATTGGCAAAATGCCGGGAGAAGTCTAAATTGAAAATCCACGGCTTTTTTGCCGCCGCTGCTTTTCAATTCTACATTTTTTTTGTAATTTAGTTTCATTGAAAAAGCATCGGATCAGTTTCAAAAGTTGGGGATTAATATTAAAAATTGATATTTTTGCAGAGGATGAAAACAGAAGACCTACTCAAGTTATTATTGCCTGAATACTTA
>NZ_JADQBD010000146.1:0-1519 GCF_017808115.1 Chryseobacterium sp. RR2-3-20
TTGCTTCAAGGTTGCTCATAATTGTATTTGATTGGTAGTCAATACAATATACTAATTTTTAGTTACTTGAGCAACCTTTTCTATAATGCACTACGGGTTTTTATTATTATTCATCTTGGAGTTTGTTCTTTAAAACTGCCATATCATCACTAACTTTCTTATCTAAAATTTTAGCATAATGTTGCGTGGTCTTGATGTTAGTATGCCCAAGCATTTTACTCACACTTTCGATCGGAACACCATTAGACAATGTAATTGTAGTGGCAAATGTATGTCTTGCGATATGAAATGTCAATTCTTTGTTAATCCCACAGACATTAGCAATTTCTTTGAGGTAAGAATTCATTTTCTGATTACTAAGCACAGGAAATAGTATATCAGAATTGATACATTTCGGATGATCGTCATATCTTAGAATCATCTCCTGTGCTAGAGCTAATAATGGAACTCTTGTTGAAGTATCAGTTTTCTGCCGATTTGTAAATATCCATTTCTCACCATCTATTCCCAAATTAATATGAGACTTAGATAATTTTTTCACATCAACATAAGCAAAGCCAGTATAACAACTGAAAAGAAAAATATCACGAACTTGACTCAATCTATCTGAAGCAAATTCCTTGTCATAAATCGCCTGAATTTCCTCCTTTGTAAGATAGGGACGTTCTACTACTTTAAGTTTTGCTTTGTAACCCAGAAAAGGATCTTTTAATAGCCAGCCGTTCGCCATACATAGTCGAATAATCTTTTTGAAATTCTTTATATATTTTACAGCAGTATTGTTAGCGCACTTTCTCACACTACGAAGCCAGAAATCATAATCCATAATAAAAGCGTGATCGATCTTTGCAATATCAATGTCGGAAATTTTATACTTCCAATTTATAAATTCCTGAGTGTGTTTTAAAGACGTTTTGTATCGTTCCAATGTACCTGGAGCAAAATCCTGACCGACTAAGGCTTCCATTTTTTTGTTATGTTCCTGAAAAATAGGAATAAGCATTCTTCTATCAATATCTATTCCAAGCAGTTTAGATTTTAAACTCTCTGCTGTTACAAAATCTCCTTCTTTCAGCATAAGGTAGTGAAAATCGTAAACTTGCTGTTCTAACGTTTTAAGGTAAGAGTTTAGTGTTTTGGCTTCTTGACTATTGCCAACAACTTTCTGTGATTTATTATCCCATTTTTGTGAGCCTATATACCTTTTAGCTGCAATCTCCGAAGCCTTGCCGTCTATCGTAATTCGTAAGTAGATAGGAGCGGTTCCATTTTTTCTGATTTTATTCTTTTTTATAAAGAATAACAGGTTAAATGTTTTGTTCATTGTGTGATAACTTTAATGGTTTAATAATTTACTTTTTGTTACCACTTTTTGCAAGATGTTCAATCGTTAGACTGCCTATTGGTCGGGTTTCCCTGATTTTGGATCAGTTTCAAAAGTTGGGGATTAATATTAAAAATTGATATTTTTGCAGAGGATGAAAACAGAAGACCTACTCAAGTTATTATTGCCTGAATA
>NZ_JADQBD010000147.1:0-1444 GCF_017808115.1 Chryseobacterium sp. RR2-3-20
TCTGTCCCAAAATGTGCTGAAAAACTGAATAAATTCATATCTAATTGTTTGATTACTACAAATATACAAAAGTTATGATAAATTACGGATATTCATTTTTTCTTTTTCATTTTCGTATAAAAATAGTTTTTGATTGTAGTCTAAAAGTAGGGTTGAAATTCCGGCTTTTTGGATGTTTTTCAAAAAAAATGCTTCTGTTTGAGTATTGGTTTTATCACATACAAAGCAGGGAAAGAGGATTAATGTAGCTTTTTCGTTCTTTGCTTTAGAAAATGAATATTCTTTTTTTTGGAAAGTTTGTGAATTACAACTGCTTACAAAGAATATGTATGCAATTAAATTGATATATTTAAAAATTCTTCTATTTATTTTCAAGGAGATTTTGTTTAAAACTTTTAGCCAAGGTAAGAAGTTAACTCGCACAAAAATATTATGGGTTTTTAATAAAGGATTTAATCCCATATTTTTCTAAAATAGTATTTTTTGCCTTGAAATCGGGATAAGTGTATTTTTAGAATTTTTGCTAAAAACCTTATAGTAAATTTGGTTGTTACCGTAGTTCCATGTTAGCTGTAGTATCTTTTATTTGAGCAAGTTTATTTCAATTATATTGTTATCTTCCTTAAAACGGTCTAACAATTTATCGTTCCATTCCTTTAATATTTGTGTAGAAGTTCTAAAGTTTCCGTCAGCGTCTGTTTGGTCAGGGATTTGATCAACTAAATCGGCTGTTGGATTCTTGCGATAATTTTTAAATTTTTTAGCAAATTGATCATAACTTAATTTAAATTCTTGATAATTATTCAAATTTGGGTATTCAAAATCTGTTGTATTGTTTTTAATTCCTTTTATTTCAAATATATGATTTTGATTAGAATCTTCTATTTTTAAAATTAATCCAGGAAGATTTTTGAATTTGTAGGGTCCATCTTGGACTGGAATTTCTTTGGTAAACCAAGCTATCCATTTTCTTCCTCCAAATTCCGTTGTAGCTTTTTGAACATCATAATTTAAAATTTTTGAAAATTCATTCTCTAATTTCCATTTTAAATCAATGTGCTGTTTAACAATAAACTTATTAGAAGACATAAAAGTTATATAATCTATTTGGTTTGAATCAAAATATTTTATAACTCTATCACGAATCATTTCTTTATTTGGAGGCATTGCAAAATTTCCTTTATTACTTTCTGCTAACATAATTGAGTCTGCATTATACATTTCAGAACTATAAAATTCCGATTTACCTTTTTGGATATTTAAAATCATTAATTCTTCCCTAACATTTTTTTTATTTGTGGAATCTGGAATGAATTTATAGTCATAAAGAAATAATTTGTTCTGACCCAATACTGTCCTAAATAAAAATTATTAAAAATAGAAACAGCCTAAATACCTATTTTACATTTAGCTTTACATTTAATTTCAAAAAAGAACCCCTTGA
>NZ_JADQBD010000148.1:0-1430 GCF_017808115.1 Chryseobacterium sp. RR2-3-20
TGGACTGCCCCCAAAAAGTTAGACACTTTTTAGGGGCATTTTTTATGGAAAGGAAAGAAAAATTTAGCGTTGCTTTCAAATTGGAATGTATAGAACTTCATCAGAATTCTTATCGTTCGATTGAATCTATAGCAACAGAAAAAGGATTTAACGAGAGTAATCTTCGCAAGTGGATCGGCTTTTATAACAAGTACGGAATATCGGGATTACAACCGAGAAAAAACAAAAGCTATTCCGTAAGGTTCAAGCTTAAAGTTTTGAAAGCCATCAATACGGAGTTCATCTCACAAAGAGAAGCGTGTGTCAGGTTTGATATCCCTGCCCAGTCTACCGTTTTGAATTGGCAGCGTGATTACGAAAAAAGTGGTATTTTAGGATTGAAGAACAAACCTATAGGAAGACCCAAAACAATGAGTGGTTACAAACGTAAGAAAAGGAAGTCCGACAAGCCGTTGACAAGGGAAGAAGAACTTTTGTTGGAGAACGAAAGGCTACGTGCCGAGAACGATTTTCTAAAAAAGCTAGACGCCTTAACTCTCAAAAAGAACAAGCAGAGGCCATCGAAGGATTAAGGCAAAAATATGACCTGTCAGTCCTGCTGGATTGTACAGGTATGGCTAGGAGCAGTTTCTATTACCATCAGAAAATGCTTCAGGAGAATGATAAATATGCAGAGGTCAAAACCTTGATAAAACAGATTTATCACAAGCACAAAGGGCGGTTCGGATACCGTCGCATCACTTTGGTAATGAAAGAAAAAGGAATTATAATCAATCACAAGACAGTGATGAAGCTAATGAAAGTTCTGGGACTCAAAAGCATCATAAGGCTCAGGAAATACCGGTCATACAGAGGTGAGCACGGCAATATAGCACCGAATGTTTTGGAGAGGAACTTCAAGGCAGACCAACCGAACAGGAAATGGGCAACTGATGTGACGGAGTTCAATGTCTCCGGAAACAAACTGTATCTGTCACCCATAATTGACCTTTATAACGGAGAGATTATCAGTTACGATCTATCGGAGAGACCTGTCTTTATTCAGGTTATGAATATGTTAAAGAAAAGTTTCAGGAAAATCAAAAATACAGAAAACATCATTCTCCACTCGGACCAAGGCTGGCAATATCAGATGAAAGCCTATCAGATGCTTTTGAAAGAAAAAGGAATCATCCAAAGTATGTCCAGAAAAGGAAACTGCCTGGACAATGCCGTGATAGAGAATTTCTTCGGGACTTTAAAATCCGAGATGTTCTACACCAAGAAATTCAAAACCATTGAGGAATTGAAAAAAGAAATAAAGCAGTATATCAATTATTACAACAACGACAGGATAAGACTCAATCTAAAAGGAAAGAGCCCGGTACAGTACCGAACTCTTTCCTATCAAAATATTGTTTAATTTTGTCTAAACTTTTGGGTGCAGTCTA
>NZ_JADQBD010000149.1:0-1371 GCF_017808115.1 Chryseobacterium sp. RR2-3-20
GTAAGTTAGCAGTATTGAAAAAGCATTCGCTACGTTTGGTGTTTCTTGAACTTTTAGTTCTTCGAAATCCTGCACTTCGCCAATACTTTTTCCGTTAGCTGAAACCGTATTGAAAATATTGCGTAAAAATAATGCTTGAAAATTTAGGAACTTTTACAGAATATGAAATTCAATTATTCAATAAAAATATTGAGAATAAAATTCTGAAGAAAAATGAAGTTATAATTTCCGAAGGAGAAATTTCAAAATCAATTTTTTTTATCAAAAACGGAGCTACTTATCAATTCCAAAAAATTGAAAGTGAAGAAAAAATTATAGAACTGAATATTCAAAATGATTGGATTTATAACTGTGATAGTTTAACAAATCAAGTTCCTTCAAAAACTACGATAAAGTCGTTTCTTCAAACAGAAATAATTGAAGTAAAATTGGAAACTTTGCATAATTTAATTTCAATTTCACAAAATTTTCTGCAAATAAACAAGGTATTTAATTCTTTGAATACTCGAATTCATTTCTACAATAATAATTTAAGTCCCAGTGAAAAATATATTTATTTATTGGAAAACAGACCTGAAATAATCAAAATTTTTCCACTAAATATGATAGCTTCTTATCTCAAAATACGACAAGAAACATTGAGTCGAGTTCGTGCAAATCTCATTTTTTGATTTAAATCAAGTGTATATTATGTATTAATTCCTCAACTTTGAAAGAAAAATATGATTACTGATATTATTCCCAAGTTGCCAATGCGCGATAAAAAAGCAACTCAAAATTTTTACAAAAATCTAGGATTTTCGATTTTTGGAAATGATTTTGAAGGTTATTTGATGATTCAAAAAGATAATTTACAAATCCATTTTTTTGAATTTCAGAACTTAATTCCAAGTGAAAATTACGGACAAATATACATTCGCACAACGGAAATTAATAAATTATACGATTCTTATGTTAAAAACAATATTGTAATTCACCCAAATGGAAAATTAGAATTAAAAAGTTGGGGACAAAAAGAATTTTCCTTACTTGATCCAGATAGTAATTTAATAACTTTTGGAGAATCAGTGAATTAAAAAACGGCTTCAGCTAACATTGTATTGGCAAAATGCGGGGAGAAGTGCTGAATTGAAAAATCCTGCAACTTTTGCCGCCGTTATTTTTCCATTCCACTATTTTTTTGTAAGTTCGTTTCATGGAAAAAATATCGGCTACGTTTAGTCTTTCTTGAACTAAAGTTCTTCGAAAGCCCGCACTTCGCCAATACTTTTTCCGTTACCTGCAATTTTACCAAAAATCACGCAAAAAAAACTGAAAATTAAACAAAACTCATAAATTAGAAAATTAAGAATGATATTTAAATATTTAAGT